>CAZLPC010000358.1:0-3789 GCA_964561305.1 uncultured Anaerolineae bacterium | reverse complement strand
AATCGTCAAATTCTCGCACTATCGTCAATTCGACACCTATTTCATCTTTGACGATTGTGCGAGAATTTGACGATTTGTACATCTGAATGGGTCAAGAGGTCTTCAATGCGTTCTGGCTCGTCAAAAACAACCTTAAGCTGTATTTCAAAGCTCTCTTGTTGCTCTAGGCTAGCGATAGAAATGAGCTTAGAGAGAATGTTTTTAGTAAACTCGCGCAAGAAGGCATCAATCTCTAGGGCAAGCGCAGCGGCCTCGGCCCGTAAGGGCGCAGTGTCTATTGTTTGTAAGGCCCGTTGCCGCATCAGCCAACGCCCATTGCACATTACATCCTGCACATCAGTAGACTTGCACGCATAGACGATTTGAGCATAGATACTATCTGGATCGTGGCTGAAGACGGGGGTGTTGTGTAAGCCTTGCAGGTTTAGGGTGATGATGTCGGCGCGTTTACCAACCTCTAGGCTACCGGTAATATGGCCCAGATGAGCGGCTTGGGCCCCAATGCGGGTTGCCATCAGCAGGGCCTGCTTGGCGGGCAGGGTGGTGGGGTCGTTGGTGGCCACTTTTGCCAACAATGCCGCTAAATGAATTTCGGTGAACATATCAAGATCGTTGTTGCTGGCGCTGCCATCTGTACCAATGCCAACATTCACGCCTTGCTCTAGCATTTCGGTGACAGGGGCAATGCCACTGGCCAGTTTTAGGTTGCTGGTGGGGTTATGGGCTACGCCCACGCCATGATTAAATAGTGTGCGAATTTCACCACGATCTATATGCACACAGTGGGCTGCCAAACATTTATGATCGAGTACGCCTAGCTTCTTGATGCGTGGTACGGGTGGCATCCCAAACTCTTCGCGGCTATCCTCGACTTCTTGGCGGGTTTCGCTAACATGAATGATTAGCGGAACGTCGTAGGCTTTGGCCAGTTGGGCGCATTGTTCTAGTATTTCATCGGTACAGGTATAAGGGGCGTGGGGAGCAACCGCAGGAACCACTGTGGGGTGATCTTTCCATGTCTGGATGAATTTCTCGGTATAGGCGAGGCTCATCTCATAGCTTTCGGCATCAGGGCTAGGAAATTTAAGGACGCTTTGGCCACAAAGTCCACGCATTCCGATTTCATGGGCAGCGCGAGCCACTTCACCTTCAAAATAATACATATCGGCGAAGGTGGTTGTGCCACCCATAATCAGTTCGGCCATGCCGATCTGTGCGCCCAAGTAAACAAAATTTTCGTTAACGAAAACGCGCTCGGTGGGCATAATATAACCTAATAGCCACACATCTAGCCGCAAGTCATCGGCCAAGCCACGCAACAACGTCATGGAAAGGTGTGTATGGGTATCTACCAAACCGGGCATAATGGCTTGCCCTGTACAATCAACCACCTCATCGGCAGTATAAGCGGCTTCAACTTCTTTGCGTGGCCCAACGGCTATAATATGGTCATTTTTGACTGCAACCGCGCCATTGGGATACACATCCATGTTTTGGTTCATGGTAAGGACAGTGCCACCGACGAACAAAACGTCAATGTGTTGCATGATGGTCTTCCTTCAACATTCTTGTGAAAAGTGTTGCGATTATATCGCAAATTGTTGTTGAGTGGCTAGCGCGACGCGGTTTTTGCCCTTAACGCAGGTTATGGATTTTATTGAGGACAGTCAGCGTCTCTGATTCTAAGTTATCTTGCCCAAACCGTTGTTGAAATTTATGAAAAACAGCTAAGGCATCTTGGGGGTTTTGCATATCGGCGTGCAAAAGCATCAGTTGGCGGGCGACATCTTCGCGGTTGGGTTGCATGGCGTTGGCACGCACCAATAACCCCAATGCCTCTTGTTGGTTTTTGTTGTGCTGAAGCTGTGCTAACCCTAAAAGTGCGTTGACACACATGCTCCGCATTTCATCGCGCCGACGGGTGGCCCAGTCGGTGCGGATAGAGGTCAAAAACTCATGCCGATAGAAGTTGATAGCACTGCGATAGAGGTTGGCGGCTTCTTCATCTTCGGCAATATCGGCATATTGAATAGCTTCTTGAAACAGCACAGCATCATAGCGCAGCTCGATCTCTGGCGATATGCGATAATAGCCACTGCTATGGGTCATCAACGGAACATCTAAAATTTCGTTGATTTTGCTTTTGGTTACATGAAAAACATTGGTGGCTTCTTTGGCCGATAGGTCGGGCCAAAATGTGTTAAAAATATCGTTGCGGGTGATCATAGCTCGGTCAATGAAATAGAAAAACAGGGTGCGTGGCAACAAGCCTTCCCACTGCTCAATTAGCCGACCATTGACCCAGACACTGCCATCTCCAAAGGCGCGAACTTCCATCAACACTCGGTCTGGAGCAGGCAAATAGTCCATTGCCAAGTGTCCGTGGTCAAGTTGTAAGATGCCAACATACTTAATGGCTTCGGGGTATTCATAGATATCAGAAGGGAAGCGTCGCCCCGCCAAAACGATGTGTTTGCCATTTTTTAGCAATGGCGAGGCCAGCGCGATTACAGGGGTAAGGGCCAGCGCAATATTGCCGTCGAACCCATCTAAATACAGCAGGCTACAATTTGAAGTTTGCAGAGCATCGGCTAGTTGCTGAGCTGCTTGCTTTGCTTCGTCATCAAAGACAATGGTTTGGGTAGTTTGGGTATGCATCGCGCTGGCGATATGGGCCATGCCATCGGCAAGTGTGCCATCGGGTGGCAATTGCACATAAATTGCATTAAGATTTTGCAGCAAAAACTGCTCGAAGATATAGTGTTGGGCATACGACGAGGGATGCAAGACGATCAACTGCTTTTCAGTTGCTAATGTCTCATATTGGGTTGCGAAATCAGTGATGAATTTTTCAGACATTGTTACCACACACTCCTTAGCTATTACCCCTTTTGGTTATCATAAACGATAGATTATTCGATTTCAATTCAAAAATATTGTGTTGTGTCTAAAATATACTTTTTGCCAACAACAATTTATCAAAAACTATCCGCCAAAAAGAAATGGGTTAGGGGTGAGAGTATGGGTGGGGCTGGGCACGGGTACTATGCTAGGCTGTCGGGTGGGGGCAGGATCATCTGGAGAACGCAAGGTCGCACAGGCCATCATAGAGGATAGAATCATGAGGCTTACAAATGCAATTACCATCCATTGTTTGGTTTTAGACCATGACATGCTGATTGGATTCCGGGCCGGGTGATGATGACATCAAGCGGCGTACATAAATAACTTCTGACATCATATCAATTTTATTCAATACCAAGCTTAGTTTGCTAACATGCGATACTTCCATAACAAGGCGGAAGAGAGCAATGTTTTTATCTGATATATTGATGTTTACATTGGTCATATTGATACCTTGTTCGGCAATAATACCACCAATATCGCGCATTAAACCACCCCGATCTCGCGCCTTAATCTCAATAGGCACACTATATACTTGAGCATCATTGTTGCTCCAATTTACCCGAATCAGACGTTCGCGCTCAGTGGTATTTTGTACGTTTTTACAGTCGGAGCGATGGACGGTTACGCCACGCGCCCGCGTAATAAACCCAATAATTGTATCGCCAGGTGCAGGATGACAACACGATGCAAGGCTAACCAATAAACCACCCAAGCCAGCTACATCAATGCCATGATCGCCTGTTTTTTGATGGGTGGGTTTGTTAGGGATTAGTTCGTCGCGCTTTTCTTCTTCTTGGCGTTGTTCTAGCTGCACCACTTTGGCCACTACACTAGCGGCAGTGACATCGCCGAAGCCAATGGCGGCCAGCATGTGTTCGATAG
>CAZLPC010000357.1:0-3805 GCA_964561305.1 uncultured Anaerolineae bacterium | reverse complement strand
CGGTCTTCATCAGCAGCTTGGTCTGCACACTGCTGAGGATGCGCTCGCGGATGTGACGCTCTCGAACCGCCGAGAGGTCTTGGGTCGCTAGCAAAATCCCGAGCTCCGCACTGCGCGCCAACTCCAGCAGCGCAATGATGGACTGGTTCTCAAACTGCCCAAACTCGTCAATCACCAGCAGGGCGGGTCGGCGTTGGCATTATTCTATGGGGTGGATAGTGGGTGACCCTTTTATGGCGCATATTCATCAGCTCATTGACCACATTATAGAGCATCAACCTGCACTGGCGGATAGCTTGGCGCTGGAACTCGATGATGAACTCCGCGCTTCGATGGATGAAAGTATCCAGCAAGCCCAAGCGGGCGAGTCTTTCCCACTGATTGACCTCTTGAATGAACTCTAGAGAGGTGGCATGGTATACACGCTTCTCACCACGCCAGCCGCCCACAAGAGCTTCAAAAAACTGCCCAAGCACATCCGCCATGCACTGATTGAAGCACTCGCCGTCCTCGCCGAGAATCCATTAGAATGTCAACAACTCTCGGGGCGCTACCACTTCTTGCGCTCCTTCCACTGGCGCTATAAAGGCATCCAGTACCGCGTGGTTTATGAGGTGAAGCCTGCCAAAAGCGAAATCCTCATCCACCACGCCGCCACCCGCGAAAATTTTTATACAGTCCTCACCCAACTCAAATTGAAATCCCAATGAGCACTTGGCAAACTATTTGGCGTGATCGAAGTTACAAAGCAATACAAAAAACACAGATTGTTTAGGTGGCCGACGGAGCGTAGCCGAATTGTCGTTTGTATTCTCTGCTAAACTGCGCCGGACTGTTATAGCCCACCAAATAACCAGCTTCGTTTGCTCGTTTACCTTCTCTGATTAGTGCCCGTGCGTGATGCAGTTTGATAGACTTAGCGTATTGCAATGGTGGTAAGTGCATCACTTGTTTGAAGTTACGATAAAATGTTGTGGTGCTCATATTAACCATCTCTGCTAGGGCTTCAACCGAAATGCTCTGATTAAGATTCTGGTGCATGTATTCAACTGCACGCGCAATTTGTTGGATCTGTGCTTGTCTTTGTAAGACAAGCCGTAGTGCGCCATTACGATCCCCACGTAAGATGCGATAGTAAATCTCATCTAAAATAGATTCGCCTAACATAGCAGCATCAATAGGGTCAGAAAGCGTACATAGCATACGGATTGTAGCATCCAATAGGTCTGCTGTTATTGGGGAGGTATAGATACCAGTGGGGTCATTACTTTGTGACGAATGCACCATCATATTGTCTACATTATCCAGCCTTAAAGATACACTGGCCAATCGACTGAGATTAACTCTGAACCCAATCATCAGGGCGGGATGTGCTGGTGAAACATCCACAACAGTGACTTCTAAAGGCATTGGCAAAAACACAATTAAGTATTCTCCGGCATTATATTTGTAGACTTCATCCCCAATACAGCATACTTTTGCACCCTGTCCTAGCATCACGATGGCAGGTTCATACATGAGCGGCAGACGTTTCATCGGATGAGAAATTCGAGATAAACCTACATTATTCAGTGCCGTCATGTTGCTACCCTCTTTGGGCGCATGGTGTTCTAGTAGGCTAACAAAATCATCCATCTTCGCTTGCTGAATCGCCATATATACATTCTCCTTTTATCAAATATATCACATCGGAACTTAAATATTTCATGAGTGGGAGGATTGTGCAAGGTTTTGAGCTTTATGTGTATTTAACTATAGCTTCAGCGATAGTAAAGTGTCCACATCGCATAAATTACAGTAAGTAAACAGGATAAAAAAATGCCATTTCAATTGCTAGAAGGTGAAAAAGGTGAGGTTGCTCATCCATCAGAAGATCTTTTCGAGGTTTATACCGAAGTATTGATTGATGCCCCACCTGAAAAAGTGTGGGAAGTCCTTACGGACTTTAACAAATTGTCCGAATGGAGCAATGCCCTCGTGGGTCTCGAAGGGGAGTTCCGTGAAGGTGGACAAATTAAGGTTCAGTACAAGGCGGGACCGCTCACGCAACACCTTGAACACGAGGTGAAGTTCTTTGAAGACGGGCGTAGCTTCGGTTGGTCAGATCCCCTGTTTGCTGGTCTCAGTGACCATCACATCTATCAGGTTAATGCGACAGATGATGGTCAGACCCTGTTTGTTCAGACAGACTACATCAAAGGTATTCACGGCCATGTGGGATATCACATTGGTCACCAATTGGCACAAGGGATGATGCACTCCTACGTCGAGTTCAACCGTCGCCTCAAAGCGCGTGTTGAGTCCATATAGCTCTGATTCACATATAGGCATCATTTGATCCGAGTTACTAGCTAAAAGGGAGAATCAACATAATGATATTTGCTATCATTGTAATTGGCGTTATTGCTATTGCTTTGCTTGGCCGCTTTACGGTTGAAAGACTGAAAATTGCCGACAACGTTAAACTTTCTACCGACACGTTCGGCCCCGGCATGACAAGAATTGAGTTTGACAGTGTTAAGCCAAAAACCAAAATCGTAGGGAATATCTATATCCCCGATGACTACAAAGAAGGCGAGAAAAGAGCCGGACTTGTGGTTGCTCCCCCTGCAACGTCAGTGAAAGAACAGTCATCTCACAACTATGCTGAGAGAATGCGACAACTGGGCTATATTGCCCTCACCTTTGACCCTCGCGGTATTGGCGAGACGAAAGGAATTGAAGGAAATGCCAACCCGTCGATGGTAGCCAATGACATTTCTAGCGCAGTGACTTACCTAAGTTCTTTGCCCCAAGTTGATCCCCAGAAGATTGCCAATTTGGGTATTTGTGCACAGGCTGCCAGTTCTGCTTACGAGTCGGCTCATGATCCTCGTATTAAGGCTGTGGGACTTGTCTCTCCATCGTTGGACGGTGCCGAGCTTGCGGGCGGCACTTCTTTCCTGACCAGATGGGGGGTGTATCTATTAGGTGGTGTTATAAGGATACTCTATACACTGGGGATAAATCCGAGAATTTCTGCGTTTCCTGAAACGGAAGCGCAACTCGAAAACGCTACCCCCATGCAGCAAGGTATGGCTGGTTTCTACGCAGCCGGCAAGGTCGGTAGCCATCCTCGGTGGAAAAATGCACTATCGATGACCTCTTTTCCCGGTATTGCCAGCCTGCATATATTTGATTATGCGGCTAAGTTGGACGATATGCCTGTGCATATTGAAACAGGCGAAATTGCTCAGAGCCTTGAACCCGCCGAGCGATTCTTTAGGCTGCTGAAGGGTCCGGCTGAAAAGACCATGCACAAGATCGAGGGGTCAGACCATTTCGATCTCTACTGGAGACCCGAATATGTCGATCAGGCTGTTGAACGTTTAGACGGTTTTTACAAGCGGTACATTTAAACTCAGTCTGTAGCTAGCACCACTCGAATAAGCATTTGAATCGAGAACGTAGAATACCTGTAGCAAAGGTATTCGACAGGGGTGGGTTTCTTACTGGCGCACCAAAGCCGTTTTGCCCAGATACCTACCCCTTGAAACCCCACCCTTGTCGGTGGTATACCCTACTGCCTAAGGTGATCAATGATGGCACGGGTGGGTGAGCATCCACATAACTCCTAACCCAAATTTCCTCAATTCTGTCACTCCACGCTATAATGATGGCTGTGTCTGAACAGGAGCAGCCAGCATGAGACATTTTGAAGTGCATTATCCACGTCCAGAGCTATTTATCCGGCGCGAATTCTTCCTCGACCGCTTGCATCAACAACGGCGGTGGGATGGTGGTAAAAGTGGGGCGCTTGCTTTCG
>CAZLPC010000356.1:0-3813 GCA_964561305.1 uncultured Anaerolineae bacterium | reverse complement strand
TTGGCTTATGTACCTGATGCAGCGGTGGCAGTGCGCCAAATGGTGACATGGCTCAAGCCAAATGGCATTTTGTCGCTGGCGTTCGTCAACCGTCATGCCGATGTGTTAAAAGCCGCGCTCGGTAAGGGCAATTGGCGCAGCGCACAGGCTCAACTTTCTGCTACGGCTGCCAGTGCCGATCTCTTCGGCGTGTCGCGCAAGATTTACGATGCCGAAACGATGCTCAATTTCTTGGATCATGCTGGCTTACAGCCGATTGCAGAATATGGCGTGCGTATCTTCACCGATTACAATAGTCATACACAGTGGCAAAGCTCATCAGATGACTTTGAGGCATTGGTAGCTCTTGAAATGGAGGCCGCACCTCAACCACCGTACCAGCGCATCGGGCGCTATGGTCAGATTATCGCACGGGCCGCGTCTCTATAGCGAAGAAATGCCGAAGATTTGTCATATAGATGCCAAAGCAAGGTGATAGAGACCTATGCAAGCCAGTACACTAGAAAACCAGTCTTAAAACACAATTGATAGATGAACACCATAATGAGCAAAACGCAGGTTGGCATTGGCATAGATAACGCCGCAGATGGCATCAATATTGGACGAAATATCGCGCACCAAGCACAAGAAGCGCTGGGTGGGGCTTCACCGACGATTGCCTTGCTCTTTGTGTCAAATAAAGCACCCAAACAAGTCTTAAAGGGCGTATTGCAAGTGTTGGATGATGTGCCCCTCATCGGCAGTACGTCGGCAGGTGAATATTCTCATTCTGGATATGTCGAAGATGGCGCGGGTTTAATGCTGATTCATGCTGATCAAATTCAATTTCATCCGATGGGGTATCAAGCAACATGGTGGAAGCGCAGCCAGCCGCTATTGGGTCAGTTAATTGGCACGTCAGAAGGTGGCTTTGGTAGCCGCTTTAACCATCGCTCGTTGATGTTGTTTCCCGATGATCGCAGCATGAACTTGGATGACGTGGTCGAACGTGCCATTAACGAGACTGGAATGCTCTACGACATTTTAGGCGGCCCCAGTCCAACTGTCGAGCTGCCGCCACCGCGGCCGCCGATGCTATTTTTAAATGGCAAGTTGTTTCATAACGGCATGGTGGGCGCAGAAATTTTGAGCCAACATGCTTTTGGGCTATCCATTGCCAATGGTTGGCAGCCAATTAGTGGGCCGTACCGCGTCACTGCATCAGAAAAAGGCCTGATCAACAAGATGGATGGCCGCCCAGCCCGCGAAATCTATGAGGATGTTTTGCATGAACAAGGTTTAGCGCTTGATCTACTCGATAGTCCTGAGTTGATGAAATACCCAATCGGTGTTTGTAGCAATGGCGATTGTCGGGTAAGCCTTGCGATGGGTTTTACGCCGACAGGGGCACTTAAAGTGACTTCTGCGCCTGCGCCAAATACCATTATTCATATCTTGGTAACTGAACAGAATGCCATGACCGATGCGGCGCGCCGGTCGATCACCCGCGCTTTGCAACACACTACCACTACACCGGCTGGTTTGCTGTTTATTGATTGCATGTCTACGGCGATGGTATTGGGCGATAGCTATGATCAACAACGCCAGGTGGTGCAAGCTACCATCGGTGATGTCCCCTTTTTGGGCTTTCGTAGTCATGGCGTGTTGGCGCGATTATCTGGGCAAACCAATGGACATTACGAATGTTCAGTCGGGACATGGGTCATTCCGGAGTAGGGTATGGAAGCCTATATTGATATTTTAACTAGCACTAGCCTCGCAGAGTCTGTCCAGCGTACCCTTGCGCGCTTTATTGCGCTGGTAAATCCGGTAGCAGTCTGTTTGTTGCTGTGGGATATGGAATTGGGTCGCTATATTATTGGAGAAACAGTCATCAACACGCCGTACATCCAAGCGGCTGATTTTCGGCGACAGGTGCTTCGGGCTGCTCATCAATCAACCTCGTTTGATGGCGATTTGCAATGTCTACCGATTGATGATTACCAACAACAGCGAGTGGCGTTTGTGTATTATCAAGGCGGCTCGGTCCTTGCACCTGACGAAGCGGCGTTATTTGGCCGATGTGCGGGTAAGGCGATTTCGACCAACTTTCGGTTAGAAACTGCCGAACGTGAACACCAGCAACTTGAGGCTGATACCAAACGGTTAGAGCAGTTGTTGCAGGCCGTCGATCAACAACAGCGTACCATTGATCGGCTATTAGTTAGCGAGCGTGAGTGGTCGGCAGAGCTAGAGCAGCGTGTTGAGGCGCATGTGAAGGCCTTAAAAGATGCCCAAAAACGTCTTATTCAATCTGAGAAATTAGCAGTTATTGGTCAACTCGCCAGTTCATTGGCACATGAGCTTAATAATCCACTGCAAGCCATCCAAAGTGGGGTGGGGTTGATGATCACCGATTTACATGCAGGCCATATTGATCAAGTGGAGACCGATTTGCGGGTGATTGAGGATGAATTAGAACGTATTCAATCTATTTTTCGGCAGATGCTCGACTTTTATCGCCCCGGTCAGGTCGAGCGTGTGGCATTGGATGTGAACGCGATTTGCCAAGATATCGCGATTTTAATGCGTAAACAACTCCAAAATTCAGATGTGAAGCTGATGCTACGGCTAGCGAATGATCTGCCACCTGTTCAAGGCGATCGCAACCAGATTAAACAAATCTTGATCAACTTGATTTTGAATGCAACCGAAGCAATGGACGAGCACGGCGGACACATCATTCTACAAACCACTGCGATACCCAATTATGTCATGATTAGCGTTGAGGACAATGGACCGGGCATTCCACTAGAATACCTACCGCGTTTATTTGAGCCACTATTTACCACCAAGACGCGCGGGCTTGGGCTGGGTTTATCCATCTGTGAAGACATCGCCCAACAGCATGGCGGTTATATTGATGTCAGTACCGAACTTGGCGTAGGAACCACCTTTGCACTAGAACTCCCCATTCATCAAGGAGGCGAAGCATAATGTCGGCAAGAATTTTGGTAGTCGATGACGAGCATACCATCCGCAAATTCATTGTGCGTGTTTTAGAACGTGAAGGATATACGGTTGATTCTACGTCCGATGGCCAAACAGCTTATGATATGCTGAGCCAATCACAGTTTGATGTGCTGCTCACCGATATTAAAATGGATTATCTGGATGGGGTGGGGCTGTTGCGCCGTATCAAGCGCGAACAGCCCGATCTCGCCGTGATATTGTTCACTGGACACGCCACCGTGCAAACCGCAGTAGATGCATTGCGGCATGGCGCGTTTGATTATCTGCTGAAGCCAGTCAAAAACGAACATATCATTGATACAGTAGCTAAGGCGCTGCAACATCGCGCCCAACAACAGCGGCGAGATCGTCTTGAGAGTGTTGCCAACCAAATTATGACCGCACTAGAGCCTGCCCAACCCCAACCACACAACACTGAACGCCTGTTGACCATCGGCGACATTGTCATTGATACAACCGCTTATAAGACGTTGGTTCGTGGTGAAAGTGTACACCTAACACCCACTGAATTTCGGCTGTTGGCGACACTGGCAACCGTACCCGGCCGTGTATGGGAATACAATCTTTTGGTTGAAGAGGCCTGTGGGTATCAATGCAGCCGAGACGAAGCACGCCAAATTATCAGTACTCATGTTATTAACCTACGCAACAAGCTACAACTACAAGAGTACGAAGTTGGTTATGTTGAAGCAGTTCGGGGTGTGGGTTATAGATTGAACGGTTAATTGCACACACTCAACTGTGAATCCTTCCTGTCTTGGACTATCATACTTTATCTACCTGTCCAATCTCAGGGGTTCA
>CAZLPC010000355.1:0-3814 GCA_964561305.1 uncultured Anaerolineae bacterium | reverse complement strand
ATCAATCATAACCAAGTGACCGATATGATCCTAACGCATTTTCACCCTGATCATGTGTATGGTGTGCCCATGTTGCTGATGCACTTGTGGCTGTTGGGGCGGCGCATTCCGTTGCGGGTCTATGGTTTAGATCATTGTTTGCTGCGCACCGAGGATTTGATGTCAGCATTTTCTTGGGATGACTGGCCCCAGTTTTTTCCGGTTGCGTTTCATCGTGTGTTGGCACACGAGCGTTATCAGGTATTGGATAATGATGATTTTCGGATATGGTCGTGGCCGGTTCGGCATTACAACATTCCCACCATTGGTCTACGCATTGAAAGCAAACAAAGTGGCAAAGTCATTAGCTATTCATGCGATACTGCGCCCATGGCAGCTATACAAGACCTCGCCCAAAATGCTGATTTGCTTATCCACGAATCTACAGGCAACGATCCAAATGGACATTCTAGCGCTTATGAAGCTGGGCAAGTGGCCACTGAGGCCGCGTGCAAGCGCCTTGTCTTAATTCATTATGAAGTGTGGGAACACGACCCCACTCCCTTAATTGATGAGGCGCGGCTAGCCTATGATGGCCCGATTGAATTGGCTGCTGACTATAATGTATATGATATTTAAGAAAGGTTTTAAAAATGGGTAATCGTATTCCGCTAACGGTAGCGCCACCGCCATCGTTGCCAGAAGAAACACAATCATCGGGCCACATTGGGATACATCGGCGCTGGGAGTGCCCACGCTGTGGGTCAGATGATTTGGCCTCGGCTTATCTGCTGGATCATAGTGATAGCGGTTTTCAACATGTTTATTTGGCCCCGCGTCGTCTCAAAATTAAACGCCTCCGCAACTTTTTTCGTCCTTTTAAGCACCTCACTAAAGTAGATGCCGATGTCTGCCGCAACTGTGGCATGGTTATTTTAGAGGTTAACACCGAAGAATTTGAAGAAGCCGAAGAACGCTTTGGGCACAGTTAACGACGGCTTATGGCGCGATTGCAATATGACCCAGAGCATGATTATTATGAGGTGTTAGGCCTTGCTAGTGATGCTGATGCAGCAAGCGTTCAGCGCATGTTTCGGCAAAAAGCCAAGCAACTGCATCCTGATGTAAATCCTCATCAATCGGCGTGGGCCAAAGAACAGTTTCAGCATATCAATGCGGCTTATGGTGTACTCAATCATCCAAAACTGCGCCAAGAATACGACCAGTTGCGGCGGGCCTATGTGCTTTCTCTTCAATCTGCAACCTACCACGCCACTGTTCGGCAACCTGCTGCACCAAAACCAGCCCCGCCGCCCTACACGCCGCCACAATCTGCACCTTTTCAACCACATTCTGCTGCGCCAAGTGTACGGTCGCGCAATCCGTATCGCTTTATTTTGGCGTGTGCCGGGCTTGTGCTACTGATTAATGTGGGGTTTATCATGATATTTTTAAGTGGTGCAATAGACTTGCCGTTGCTTAGTGATGCCAACCAAACCCCCAACAGCAACACCGTTAATGCTATTCCGACGGCGACGCTTGCACCTAGCCCCTCGTTGCCACCATTCCAGCCTTCTAACACTTGTACCAATCGGCAAATCAGCATCCGTGCGCCGCAATCGGCACAATATACACCTAACGATATGCCACTGCCATTAAGCGTCCTTATCGCCCTGCCAGATGCCTATACCTATCAGGTAGTGTTGGTGCCCGATAATGCAGACATACCATTTACCCTAAAACCAATTAGTGCCTTAGGCGACACATTTACTGGCGAGTTGAGTACATTGCCTAGTTTAGACTTACAATCGTATGGTGTGGGAATATATGAGGTGGAGTTGATGGTTTATAACCAGAACCGCCAAGAGATTGCCTCTTGTGCGGTTAGGTTGTTGTATATCGAAAACTAGGGTTATTTAGGACTCGTCATTGCTGTCGGTGAAAGCCGCAAACAAAGCGCGTGTCTCGCGGGATGGCCCAATGTTATAGGCATTTTGTAGCAGCGATTCAAGCATTTGATATTGATTGGCAACACTATCAATATCACCCGCTTCATGATAAATCTGCATAATGTTGCGATGCACATCTTCACGGTTGGGTTGTTCGGCTACTGCACGTTGGAAGTAGCCTAAGGCCCGCGATGATTCGTTAAGGGCCCAATGAAAACGTCCTAGACCAATGAGCGAATGCACATAGCCTTCTTTTAGTTTTTGGCGCTTGTCAATTACCCAATCCATATCGAGACCTTGTAGATAGGGGTGTCTGTATAGCTGCACAGCGCGGAACCAATTGGCGGGGTTGGTTTCGTCGGGGTTTTCAAGGGTTTCTTCGATCAGGCGCTCAAACTCGCGGGCATCATACATAATGTCAATGTCTTGAGAAGGCACATAGAAACCATTGCTATAGGTTGTTATGTCGTAGCCTATTTTTTCGCTAATCTTGCGTTTGGTAACATGAAAAACATTGGTCGCCTCTTTTATGCCCAAATGTGGCCAAAAGGCATTAAATATTTCTTGACGTGTTACCATTTGGCGCTCTATGAAGTAATAGCAAAGATTACGTGGTAATGAACCATCCCACGTTTTTACAGTTTGGCCATCGCTAATAATGCGCGAATTGCCACTAAGCGCATAAAATTCGACTTGGCCGCGTTGGGTTTCTTGGTTACTAAAGAAGCCACCACCAACCGCGTGAGAATCGCCAAGAATGAGGGCTTTGCCAGCAACCTTTAGGTCATGCCATGGCTGGCGGCGCAACTGACGGCCATCAACAACAATTTGGACATATTTAGGCATAAACCCTGACAACTCGCGGAAGAATTTCTCGACATTATCCATGTCGTCCACAAGTCGATCTAAATCATCAATAATGAGGGTATATTTGCTTTTACGCAGCGTTTTTAAGTCTGCACCTAAACCTTCGGCTAATTCTTCGGGAAGCACACCCCGTTGCGACAACGCATGAGCAGTGCCTTGTCCAAAATCATTTGGAAATTGAGGATCTTTGATAAAGTCTGTTAGCCACTTAACCAGTGTAGTATGTTCATCTTGTAGGGGATAATAGTAAATGGGGCGCTTCATGTCTTCTAGCGCAAGTGCCAACAAAGCCCTACGATGACGATGACGGGGAAAAGTTACTACAAACGAATAATCACCTAGATTGTCAAGAGATTCAGTCAAGTTATCCTCGGCAAGCAACTCTGATGTTTTCATATCTCTCTAACGCACATTCCTACACAAATAAATTAAATTTGGATGAGAGATTGTGCGACGTTCTCCTTTCTGAACAGACAGAACGATGTGATTAGCAGATAAACTGTTTTTGCTTATCATCAGCACCTAAGCAAATATTTCAACTCATCTAAAAGCAATGACTTGATTAGAAAGGGCTGTTATAGGTAAGGAAAAATTCTTGAATAATTAAATTTTAGGAGTTCCCTAAACATATCCATAATGAGATTTGTTTTTCGTTAGTCAGTAGTTATCATATAGTAACTGTTAAAAATTCTTCTATACAAAAGTACGCAAACACCAACTAAGATACGTAATTAATTATGCAAAAGCAAGTTTAAGCTCAATTTAAGTTGTAATGGAATTGTTTTTTTGTAGGACAAATGTTCTGTATTTAAGGAGAACTTACTTTAGTCTAATTATGCCTTGAAGCAACCTATAATCAAGCCTAAAATGAAAATACATCACTTAACAAATCAATTTTTGACATGGAGTTGCTTCTATGAATGACGCGATGCCGCCTTCTGTAGCCAGTTTAATAGAGGCTTTCTCGCGCTTACCGGGCATCGGGCCCAAGACGGCATCACGTTTGGCCTTCTTTTTAC
>CAZLPC010000354.1:0-3843 GCA_964561305.1 uncultured Anaerolineae bacterium | reverse complement strand
CGAAATAATCCGAGACGATGATCCCTTGAAAACCGAGTTGTTCGCGCAATAAATTTTGCATCGTCAACTCATCGGGTGCAGGGCTGGCCGTATCTTCGATAAAATCGCCCAAATCGGTATCGCCTTCTTCGTCAATGGGTGTGTCTAGACTCATTGGGCGGCGCGAAATTTCAATCAGTTGATGAATTTTGTCGTGCGTAGTTTCCATCCGCACGGCAATTTCTTCGGGAGCTGGCTCGCGCCCTAACGTTTGTTGCAGTTCTAGGGTCACACGGCGCATTTTATTGAGTTGATCGCCCATGTGAACCGGAACCCGAATAGTACGGCCTTGGTCGGCTACGGCACGACTAACGGCCTGCCGAATCCACCACGTGGCATAGGTACTAAACTTGTGCCGTCGCTGATATTCAAACTTGCGAACCGCACGAATAAGGCCAATGTTACCTTCTTGGATCAAGTCCAAAAACGGCACACCCCGCCCCACAAATTTCTTAGCTACGCTAATGACCAAGCGCGAATTTGCCCGAATCAGGTGTTCGCGGGCCATTTTACCGTCTTCAATAATGTTGATTAGACGGTCTACGGTGTCGAGGTCTAGCTCGTCGCCATAGTCTTCTAGTTGCGCTTGGGCCAACTCGGCAGCTTCCATGCGTTTGGCCAGCGACACTTCTTCATCTGCCGTCAACAATGGAATATGGCCTGCTTCTTTAAGGTAGAGGCCCACTACATCGTCAGAATCAATGGCTTGCTGATAGCCCGCATCTTTTAACAGATCGGGGGTCAGCAATTCCATCTCTGACATGGCTTCTTTTTCGTCTAGCACAATTTCTTCTAGTGCATCCAAATCAAAGTCCAGCACTTCATCGTCAACATCGTCCAACTCGCGCTCGACGGGGACTCCAGCTTCCATCAATTCATCCAGAAGTCGATCCAACTCGTTGGGATCAGTTTTGGCTTCTGGTATGAGCTTGAAGATGTCGTCATAGGTGACAAAGCCATTTTCGTTGGCGATTGTGAGTAACTGTTGCTGAACCGTTGACAACTCGCTCATTTTATTTACCGTCAATTCCATCGCTTTCGCTACCATGTTAATCTTGCTATTGTGTCTCCTCAAACTATGGACTAGGTTAATGGTGTGTCAAAAAGCCCTACCACTTCGGTAGGGCCTTCAGACAAACCAGCTTAGACATGTACTGTGACTTCACGTCTTATGAATCTGGTGTCTGGCCCTGCCCTTGCACTGACAGTTGCGCGTATACCTCGACCACTTGCACTAACTGATCTATGTAAAATTCTGGAATCACGTAGATCCACTCGCCTTGGACTGCGCTGGTGCGTTCGTTTACAAACACAGCATAATGCTCCTCATTGCTTGGCGTTGTTGCCCCTACATAAATGCTATAGGTCGTGATAGTATCGCTAAAAGCAGAGCTTTCAAAACTTACCACAAGTTGCGGATTGTCTGTTAGTTCATATTGTACTAAGTTTTCGACAGAACCAAACCTAGTCAACTGTCTAAATGGTATCCCAGCAACAGTGTTTGTGATAAGTTGGGGCAAGTATAGATTGGTGAATATAACACCACTAATCCGATCTTGCCAAGCGCCATCAGGTTGACGTACTATACTTACACGGGCATCATCTGACCGTCTTATTTCTGCACCCACAATATCTTCACCCATAATACCAAGAAATTGGTATTGGCGTTCGGTTGTGGGTTCTTCAAGTTGGGACGGCCCTTCTATCATCAGATAGATTACCATCAGTATAGCAAAAACTACGAGAAATACATTAAATCTACTCATAATTGGTTAAAATCGCTGCCGAATAATCCATACACCAACCCCCACCAACAACACCAACCCCGGCAGCACCACCAACGTCATTAATTGAATACGCGACAATTCCTCAGAAGTTGCGTAAAGTGGCAGCAAATCGGGGCGGCTAGCGACATTAATTTCGGCCAAATCTGCATAGCCAGTTAACCATTCGGCGATGCCTGCCCACAGCAAAATATTGCCCAATATCCCTTCAGAGCCATCTTCCGGCGATATAAAACCATTGGTCAGCCAGTCAGAATCACCGATCAAAACAATACGCGGCTGTATCTCTTGCTCTAGTTCATCTGTACGATATAACGCCACACCCAACACTTGATCGCCGCCATCGTCCACTTCTGGATCAAATTGCGACAGATTTCCGAGGTCTATAACCTGTAGGCTACGTTCGCCAAAGGCCGATGTGGCCGCCAAAATCATGATCGAACGAATATATTGGTCTTGATTAGTATCTGGCGTGGGTTGTGGCACAATTTCTAATGACCGTGCCAATACCATAAACACTGGCACATTTTGAAAGCTACTTACGGGTGGCGATCCAGTATTGATACGCAAGCCCGCCAAGACAAACTCATTGCGGGCCGAAGATGCAGGATCTGCCACTACGTTTTCTCTGAAGCGCACGCCAAATTCGTCCCACAAATAGCGGCTAAAGGCATCATTTTCCAGCATAAATGTGTTGGGAAACGCACTATCTGAGCTATCGGCATAGGGCGGATCAGCCAGTACCAACATACGCCCACCAGCTTGGATATAAGCCGCAATTTTGTCTACTTGGGCTTGGCTATAGGGTGCTTGGGCCCCTGCAATAATAATAGCAGTGGCATCGTCTGGAATAGCATCTACATCTTGCAAGCGCAAGGTAGCTACCAAAATGCCGCGCTGTTGTAAGACCAACGCGGCTGCCGACAAGCCAATATCGCTGCGATTTTCAATATCGGCCTCTAGCTGGCCTTGAATAAAGTACACCTTATATTCCCCCGATAGCGAAATACGAAGCATGGCGTTTTGCACATTCCGCTCGGTGGGTGTGCCGATGTTTTCAATGTTTACAAGTTGATCGCCATCATAAAGTGCCAAAAAGATGGGGCCGCTGGTCACTTGGGTATTGTCGAAGGTGAGACGATAGCCAAAAGAACTGGCCAAAAGCGGGTTTACGTCAGGATCATAGAATACAAGGCGCAACCCTGCATCGCTTTCTTCGATATATTGACGCAACAAAAACTCCGCCGATTTTTGATCGCGGAGTTGCTCGCGGGTATAAAACCCCACCATCCGAAAATGCAAATCGGTTTCAACACCAGCAGCCGCAGCTTGCGCTGTTAAGCCCGCCAACCGATTTTCAATGTTGTTTAGCACATTAATCGAGGCTTGGCTGATGGTATAGTTTTGGGTTTCGGTCAGGTCTACGACAATATTTCGCTCTAGGGCCAACGAGTAGCCTACCGTGGCAATGGCAATCACCACCACTACCAATATAAACGTGCCGATACCATAATAGACTTGACGGCCTGTCAGCCAATCGCGCAATTCATCAGGAGCCAACACCAGCCATATAGTTATGCCCGCCAAGCCAACGACCAATAAAGCAAAAGCTGGTGTGGTTAGGGACGATTGGCTAAGGTAGATAATTAATGCCCCTAACAAGCCCAAACCACCCACAATAGCCGACCCGTGAGCCGCACGCCGCAAGGTAAAACCGGGAATAATGCGTTGTAAGAAGTCCATTATCTAGCGCCACCTCCGAGATTCGACCAAGCGTGTTGTAACAAACAACGTCACGAAAATGATGGCAATGTAGAAATAAACATCTTCAAAGACGATAAGACCACGCAAAAATGAAGATGAATAGTGCGACTGTAAACTGATAACGCGCAAGGCCGCCACCACATCGGTACTGATGATAGAAGCCGGTACAAGCCCAGCAATATCGCCCACCCATAACATCAATAGTGCCGCCATGCTCAAAAACGCGGCGATAATTTGATTTTCGGTAATGGCTGAA
>CAZLPC010000353.1:0-3846 GCA_964561305.1 uncultured Anaerolineae bacterium | reverse complement strand
GCCCAAGTCTATAAATTAAGGGAATATTATATCTCCATTAAGACAGATGATCACAAAAAATATCCTGAGTTTGCAGATGGGTTTGCTCCTGATGGGCTACCTTTGCCCCCCGCTATTTTAAGAACAAAGGTTGCTGGTGGTTCAAGAGTAAATTGGTTTTATGACAGTGGAAAAATGGGTCGAGAATCCATCGAGACCGCACTTTCAAGAAATGATTTTTCGCTGAACAACTTCAAATCAATTTTGGACTTTGGTTGTGGGTGTGGGCGTGTAATACGTCATCTTCACGATCTCAGTTCAGCTCAGATCTATGGCACTGATTACAGCCCGCGTTTGGTTGATTGGTGTAAGGACAATCTTGCCTTTGCAACCTTTTCAACAAATATGTTATTCCCACCGTTGCCGTTTGAAGCAGAACAATTTGATCTCATCTATGCTTTTTCTGTATTTACACATTTAGATGCAGAAAATCATATTTTGTGGCGTGATGAGCTTATACGAGTTACCAAACCCGGTGGTATCTTGCTTATCAGCACGATGAATCGCAGTCATCTTGAACAACATTCAAAATCCGCAATAGAGGATTTGGCGAAGTTTGATCAAGGTGAACTCGTTATTCGGTTTAACAATGTTCAAGGGACAAACCTTTGTGGAGCCTATCATCCAGAAGTGTATATTCGAGATGTTTTTGCCAAAAACCTCAAAGTCCTCGACTTTATCCCCATGGGAGCAACAGGTAATGGTAGCCAAGACTTATATGTCTTTCAAGTCCCTCTCAGCTAGAAAATACGGATACATTGTGTGCCCTTAACTTCAGCAATAAATTCATCATCTTCATAAAGCATCAAAAAAACAACTGGTATCGAACGCACAAAGCCATCTCTTGACTTTTGGCCAGCATTTGGCTAGCATTTAGCACACAAATGAAAGAACATCCAGAGCAGGCGAGGGATCGGGCCCGATGACCCTGCGGCAACCCTCAAAACAAATTTGAGAAGGTGCCAATTCCCGCAGAAGCGATTCTGACGAGATGTGCGCGAACCCTCAGACGACAATCATCATCTGAAAACCGACCACACAAACCCCTCAGACCGCGCAGCCGAGGGGTTTTTGACAATGTTTGTTTAGGAGAAGAATAGTGGTAGCCACCCAATCACCTAGTTTTACCAATCGCCGATACCTTGATGCCATTCAAGATCATGTTTTGATCTTTGATGGCGCAATGGGGACAAGTATCCAAAGCTATAATCTTTCTGCCGATGATTTTGGCGGCCAACGCTATGACGGTTGCAACGATTATTTAGTCATCACCCGTCCCGATGTGATTGAAGCCATTCATAGCAGCTTTTTGGCAGTTGGCTCAGAAGTTGTAGAAACCAATACCTTTCGCAGCAATCGGCACACGCTCGGCGAGTATGGGCTTGGCGATCTAGTACTAGAAATTAACCGTACTGCGGCCCAAATTGCCCGCCGTGCCGCCGATCGCTACACAGCTGAAACAGGTATTCCGCGTTTTGTAGCGGGCAGCATCGGACCGTCGGGCTTCTTGCCATCTTCCGATGATCCCGATCTCAGCGACACCACTTTTGATAAACTGGCCGATTTGTTCTATGAGCAAACCCAAGGGCTCGTCGAAGGTGGCGTAGATGTGCTGTTGATTGAAACCAGCCAAGATATTTTGGAGGTGCGGGCCGCCATACATGGCATTCAACGGTACTTTATTGCCAGTGGCAATCGCATTCCGGTTCAAGTACAAGTGACACTTGACGTATCGGGACGGATGTTGCTGGGTACAGATATTGCAGCAGCAGTAGCAATCTTAGAAGCCTTGCCCGTAGATGTCATTGGCCTCAACTGCTCGACTGGCCCCGAACACATGCGGGCCCCCATCAAATATATGGTCGAAAACAGCACCAAGCCCATTAGCGTTTTGCCCAATGCTGGCTTGCCCATTAATGTAGATGGCGAAGCTGTCTATCCGATGAAGCCACAACCTTTTGCAGAAATGATGCACGAATTTGTAGAGTGGGGTGTCAGTTGTATAGGGGGCTGTTGTGGTACAACCCCTGAGCATTTAGAAGAACTAATCAAACAAGTACGTGGCGACGAAGCCACCCGCAAGCCACTAGAACGCATAATTGAGCGCCCCCCCACAGTGGCCAGCGCTATGACTGTGCAAAATATGATCCAAAACCCCGGCCCCACATTGATTGGTGAGCGCGTCAACAGTCAAGGGAGCCGTGCTGCCAAGCGTTTGTTGCTAGAAGATGACTATGACGGCTTGCTGAATATTGCCCTAGAGCAAGTGGAAGGCGGCGCACATATTTTAGATATATGTGTGGCCCTTACCGAACGCGCCGATGAAGCCACTCAAATGTCGAAGTTGGTCAAAAAGTTGGCGGCCAGCGTGTCTGTACCATTGATGATTGACACCACGGAAGCCAACGTGGTCGAGGCGGCTTTGGCCGTCTATCCCGGACGCGGCATTATCAACAGCATTAATCTTGAAAATGGGCGCGAACGCATTGATACCGTTGTCCCCATTGCGCTGAAGCATGGTGCAGCAGTGGTGGCGCTGACCATTGACGAGCAAGGTATGGCCCACACCGCCGAGCGTAAACTAGAAATTGCCCAACGCATCGCCGATATTTGTATCAATGACTATGGCATGAAAGCCGAAGACATCATTTTTGATGTGTTGGTGTTTCCGGTCACCACTGGCCAAGAAGAACTGCGCGACGATGCCCGCCAAACCATCGAAGGCATTAAGCTCATTAAACAGCATATCCCCGGCGTGCTGACTTCGTTGGGCATTAGTAACGTCAGCTTTGGCGTGTCGAAGGGCGGGCGGGCTGTGCTAAACAGTGTGTTCCTCTATCACTGTGTGCAAGCCGGACTAGATATGGCCATTGTTAATCCTAAACACATCAAGCCCTATGCTGAAATATTGCCCGAACAGCGCAAAGTCGTAAACGAACTAATCTTTAACACCGATGAAAACGCCTTGCCGCGCTTCATTCAATATTTTGAGCAAAACGAGGTTTTGCTGGACGAGGATTCGACCATTGATCCTACCGAAGGCATGACCAGCGAAGAAGCTCTGCACTGGCAGATTGTGCATCGTAAGAAAGATGGCGTAGAAAACTTGATTGATCAATGCCTAACGCGCCAAGATGCCGTAACGGTGTTAAATAGCGTCTTGTTGCCAGCGATGAAAGAAGTGGGCGATAAGTTTGGCGCAGGCGAGTTGATTTTGCCATTTGTGTTGCAAAGCGCCGAAGTGATGAAAAAGGCTGTGGCCTACCTAGAAAACTTCTTAGAGCGTAAAGAAGGCAGCACTAAAGGCACAGTTGTTTTGGCTACGGTGTATGGCGATGTGCACGACATTGGCAAAAACTTGGTGAAGACCATCCTCAGCAACAATGGCTACACCGTTTACGATTTGGGCAAGCAAGTGCCCGCCAACGACATTATTCAGGCAGCCATTGATTATAAGGCCGATGCAATTGGCCTTAGCGCCTTGTTGGTCAGCACCAGCAAGCAAATGCCGCTTATTGTCAATGAACTGGCACGGCGCGGCCTCAACTATCCAGTATTGATTGGTGGCGCGGCCATCAATCGGCGCTTTGGGCGACGGATATTATTTCTTGAAGAAAACAGCGAGCCTTATGCGCCCGGCGTTTTCTATTGCAAAGATGCCTTTGAAGGCCTTGAAGTAGTCGATCAGCTAGTAGATGCCGACAAGTGCAACCGCTTGCTGGATCGGATTGTACAAGAGGGCTATGAAGAAATTGGACGGGTGGCTCCTGTTGTGGCCAATGCCAATGGTACGGGGGCTTCTACCAT
>CAZLPC010000352.1:0-3851 GCA_964561305.1 uncultured Anaerolineae bacterium | reverse complement strand
GCCACCAATACCCCGCGCCATCAGTTGATATCGGATACCATGCGCAACACCTTTATTTCTAATGCGATCCTCTCGGATGATGGCGCATTGCTCGTTACACAACACTTAAGCAGCTTATTACCATCGTCCACCACTTCCACCGACAGCGTCCCCACGGTCATCATCTTTTGGTCGTTAGACACTGGCGAGGTATTGCTCAGTCAGCATTTCAATATCAACGAGCGCTTTAATGCCGGCCCAATGTCCCTAAACAGCAACCGCCGCTATCTGGCCACATACATGGACTATAGCGTTAAAATTTGGGAAACCGAACAAGCAACTGACCAGCCGCAAGCCACCATAGACGACTTCGTGCGCTATACCCGCGCCACGCTTTGGCATGATGGCGACGCGCCACGCATTTCAGCCTCTGGCAATGACGGAACGGTGCATGTGTGGGATGTGGCCACCAATACGCGCCTTGCAACAGCCGCAACCCCTGAAGAAGCTGCTATCCGCCCCAGCGCATCAACATCAACCGCAGGCTTCAATCCCTTAGGCGTGCAAAATACTTTAAATGCCGACGGCACGCTGGTTGCATCGGGCATCAGTTCGGTGGTGTTAATCAACGACACCAGCACCAACACCACGTTGCACACATTGTCCGGCCAACAAGATATTCAGTCGTTGAGCTTTGCCCATCAGCAAAGCCTATTGGCCATTGGCAACAGCAATGGCAGCGTTGTGTTGTGGAACTTTGAAACCGACGACACCACCGACCTTTATGCCCAGCCTACTGTCACCATTCAAAGCCTACAATTTGACCCCACCGACACCTATCTTATTGTCAACGAGCAAAGCACCGACGCTGGGCCATCGCTGCGCTTGGTATCGGTTGAAACTGGCGAGACGGTGCGCTGGTTGCGGATGGCCGATAATGGCCCCATCCAAATTAGTAGCTTCAATTTGCCACAGCAACGCTTGGTAGTGGGCGTGCGCGGAGAATCATCGCGCTTGCTTGTCCTTGACTTAGCGACCGACACGGTGCTATATCGCCTTAACACCGCCACACCTCAATTTTGGCAATCCGTCACCCTATCCGACGATGGCGAGAGTATGTTGGCGATTAACAGCGCAGGCCTTATTTATCATTGGGCGCTGGGGGCCCAAAACTAGGCGTGGCAATGTCGCGGTCATAGGCGACTGTATGGCGGCGGGTTCCGCAAACGAGATTTTGCCAAAAATCGTGAATAGCGGATACCCGCCCCCAGCAATACACTCGCCGATGCTTTACCCTTAGCAGGATCGCCACATTTTCGAGGGCGACCCTAGCTTGGCGGGTGCGGCGTTGTTTGGTAGCCACATTATTCATCGTGCGGCGGGGTGTTTTCGACTAGGCAAACGTCCCTAACAGGCGTACAATGCCCAGAGAGACAATCAAAGGAAATTACCCTTGATCGAAAAACACGGGATGAAAGTTTTTTACAGCTTTTTTGCGGTGCTGTTTGTGGTTATGTTTATCCTGCGCTTCATTGATGCCAACGAGCCTGAAGATTATGTGAGCATCAAAGCCAGCGATGCCCTCACGTTTTATGTCGAAATGAACATGCCAATTGGCGCATTAAGCATGGCCGGCGGCGCACCAAGCCTGATGGAGGCCGACTTTTTCTATGAAAGCACCTCCGTCAGCCTAGACACCAGCTATAGCGAAGAGGGCGACGTGGGGCGGCTCGTGGTGCGGCCCGTTAATGCCGACCGCTTTTCTAGCCCCACCACCAACCAATACACCGTCGCGCTTAGTTCAGGAGCGCCCATTGATCTGCAATTAGAACGCGAAAGCGGCAACACCACGCTGCATCTTGCCGATGTGTTGTTAAGCCGCCTTGGCGCAAACTTGGGCAACGGCCTTAATGTGGTGCAGTTGCGCGGCAATTATCCGATCCTGCGCGAGCTAGACCTACATGGCAATCGGCAAGTGGATCGCATGTGGCTGGATGGCAGTTTTTCGGCCCTTGCGCGGGTGCAAATAGACACCAGTCACAGCGCCGATGATGTCTATCTGGTGGGCAGCTTTCCACAACTGGCCAGCATCAACATAGATACCGCCGCCGACCCCGACCGCGTGCTGCTAAATGGTACATTTCATCATCTTAACACGGCCTTTATCAGCTTGGGTGGTGGTGATGATCGGATCGTGATTGCGGGCGAACTGCCAGTTGTACAGAAATTTACGCTACATGTAGGCACGGGCGAAGACGAGGTTGATCTGACCGGCCTTGTTTATAATAGCATTCAAATCGAAGTTATTTCTGAGGCTGGCAGCACCACGCTCTATCTACCCACCAACATAGGCGTGGCCGTAGAAGTGAACGGGCTAGAAGACACCACCATCAGCACGCGCAACCTGCGCCAGCAAGGAGAGTTGTGGGTAAACGAAGCGTTTGGCAGCGCTGAAGTGGTGCTGACGGTGATCGTTAATACCAGCGCCATCGAAACCGTCGAATTGATTGCCGGGCCGCCCAGCAGCCCACTTGTGCCGCCACTTGTGCCAATTGTGCCACCGGCCCTTGCACCGGCAACCGATGTCATGCCCACCCCTACACCAGTCAACAACGCCAACTAAGGCGCGTTGGTGTAGAAAATAGCACGGCCACAAGCGGCCCTTTGAGAACAAGGTTTTTGGAGTGCATGGCCCGCACTTACCGAAAACCGTTCATTCTGACAAAACGATTGACGAGCTGAACGCAGTAATGACCAACAACACACTTCCTAGCATTGGCGGCTATCAGATAGGGCGACCCTTGGGGCAAGGCGCAATGGCGGTGGTTTATGTTGCCGAAGCCCCGCCCCATCGCACCGCGGCCCTTAAAATTTTACGCGATCATCTGGCTACCAATCCCGATACGGTGGCGCGTTTTCAACGCGAGGCCCACGCCATCGCCCAATTGCACCACCCCCATATCATCAAAGTGTACGATTTTGGGGCAGAAAACGGGGCCCACTATATGCTGATGGAATATTTGGAGGGCGGCACACTGCAAGCAGCCCTTGCCCGACGCGGGCCGTTGCCCCTAACCGATGTCTATCGGATTGGAGCCCAAATTGCCGATGCGCTGGCCCACGCCCACGCCACCAACCTTATCCACCGCGACCTGAAGCCGGGCAACATCTTGTTCCGCGATGAAAGCCACGCCCACGCCGTCCTCACCGATTTTGGGCTGGTTCGTATTTTAGGCGATGGGCTCACCACCACCGACGGCAAAACGTTGGGTACGCCCGCCTATATTAGCCCCGAAGTGGTAAAAGGCGACAAAGCCACCGCCGCCAGCGACCTTTATGCACTGGGCATTATTTTATATGAGCTGTTGATGGGCCAGCCGCCTTTTCAAGCCGACAATGTGATGGCGCTGTTGATGAAGCATATTCAAGCGCCCGTGCCCGATCTGCTGACCACGGGTTGGCCGCTGCCCTTGCAAATTCTCATTAGCCAACTGTTGGCCAAAGAACCTACCCACCGCCCCGCTAGCGCCACCACAGTGCGCGACATGCTGAACCAACTGGCGGCGGGCGCACAACCCACCGGGCCCATTGGGCGGCTACTCGACGATCAAGCGACGATGGTGATCAAGCGCGGCGATGCCACCCCAGCCCCCATCATCAACCGGCTGCCCCTTACCTTCGACGACAGCCGCCCGTTTCATGACCGCACCGAGTATCTGAGCAAGCTACGGGCTTTTATAAGCGATCAAGAGCGCGTGGTGGTGGTGTTTGGCAAAAGCGGGATTGGGAAGACGGCGCTGGCCTGCAAAGTGCTGGGCGACATCATCACCGAAACGAGCAGTATTGATGGGGTGGTAGCCCTGTCGGCCGAC
>CAZLPC010000351.1:3114-3869 GCA_964561305.1 uncultured Anaerolineae bacterium | reverse complement strand
CAACACCGGATTAAACTGGTTGCGGACGGTGTATAACAATGGCGTTTCGGTATCAAGCTCTGACAAATCTTGCCCAGAGCAAAAAGCCTTGCCCTCACCCGTTAACACGATCACGCGCACGTCTGGGTTGCGTCCGCTGTCCTTAAAGGCTTTGCCTAGCTCGGCCAATACGGTTTTGTTTAGCGCATTATACTTATCAGGACGATTAAAGCTAATGGTCGCCACGCCATTGTCAATGCCATATAGCAATGTTTGAAAGACCATGCACAACGCTCCTTTTTCGGTAAATTGTAGGGGATGATGAAATGGTAACAACATTCATTATTTTTGCATAATGATCTCCTAAAAAACCTAAAATCTGTTGACAGCAATTTACACTTTAGGGACAATCGTAGCGGCAATACAAAAAATATTGCCCTCAAGTGGAGCAATTGCTTTCAAATCCAAAATAATGTTTAAGGAGTAGTGAATTATGACCCTACCATCTCGTCGTTTGATGCGTCTTAGCGTATCAATCGTGATGTTGGTGATATTGGCGTTGGCCCTTAGCCCAGCGCCCAATACAATTCCTGTAGCCGCACAAGACGACACCTCTCAGCCCGAGGCTGTTAGCGTGCCCGGCTCTTTTAATGCGTTGGTGGGTTGCAGTGGCGATTGGCAACCAGACTGTGACGCTGTGCAGATGGTTTTTGATGAAGTAGACCAACTGTGGCAAATTGAGTTCGAACTGGCGGCGGGTGAGTATGAATATAAAG
>CAZLPC010000351.1:0-3104 GCA_964561305.1 uncultured Anaerolineae bacterium | reverse complement strand
TGGGATGAGAGCTATGGCATCAACGCTGAATCGGGGGGGGCAAATATCCCCTTAGTGCTAGAAGAAGACAGCACCGTCCGCTTCTTTTATGATCATAATACCAATTGGATCGCCGATGATGTGAACTTCATTATCGCCAATGTACCCGGCAGCTACCAAGATCAACTGGGTTGCCCCGGCCAATGGGCTCCTGATTGTTTGCGCTCATGGTTGCAAGACCCCGATGGCGATGGTATCTATGTTTTTGGCACGAGCGCCATTGCTGTGGGTAGCTATGAAGCTAAAGTAGCCGTCAATCAAAGCTGGGCGCTCAATTATGGCGCAAACGGCAGCGCTGGCGGTTCTAATATTCCTTTTGCCGTAGCCGAAGCCGAGAGCTATATCGAGTTTCGTTGGGATACATCGGATAATGTGATGACGATTTTGGTAGATGGGGAAATTCCGGTGGAACCCATTGGCGATATTACGCGCCCCCTTGCACATTGGGTCACTCAAGACACCATTGCTTGGGATATTCCGCGCATTTCGGGTTCTGAATACCGCCTGTATTATGCGCCCACTGGGGGCTTGGCACTTAATAGCGACACCAATTTGATTGAAGGTGGCGAGTTTATCTCGTTGCGTTATGATCGTGCTGGCTTGTCCGAAGATGTTCTTGCTAAATTCCCACACTATGCCAACGCACTAGCTCTTAAAGTTGATCCTGCTGATTTAGAGCGTGTGCCCGATCTGTTGCGCGGCCAATTGGCTGTTCATGCCAGCTATCTGACCGTGAGCGATGAAGTTGAAGTGATTGGCGCAACTGGTGTACAGATCGCGGGCGTGCTAGATGATTTATACACTTACAATGGGCAACTTGGCTCGCAATGGAACGATAGCATCCCTACTATTAGCGTGTGGGCCCCAACCGCCCAAAGTGTGCGCTTCCATCTATTTGCAGATAGTGATCCGGCTACAACCAGCGACACCTTTGATATGAATTTTGATGCTGCGACAGGTGTATGGAGCATTGAAGGCGAAGACAGTTGGTATGGCCAATTTTATCTATTTGAAGTGGTGGTTTATGCGCCCAGCACGCAACAAGTAGAGACCAATCTGGTCACCGATCCCTACTCGTTTAGTTTGGCACTAAACAGCACTCGCAGCCAATTGATCAGCCCCAGCGACTTTACGCTGATGCCCCCTAATTGGTTGGCCTATGAGAAACCCGCGCCGCTTGCTCCCGAACAAATTGTTCTGTACGAGCTACACATCCGTGACTTCAGCGTAAACGATCCGACTGTTCCAGCCGACTTGCAAGGCACATTTGCAGCTTTTACTGTCAGTGACTCGGCAGGAATGCAACATCTTAGAGCATTGTCAGAAGCAGGTCTAAGCCATGTCCATTTGCTGCCTATTTTCGACATTGCAACCATCAACGAAGATAAATCTACATGGGTGGGCCCCACCTTTGATGAACTGGCGGCTTTTGAAGGTACATCTGACGATCAACAAGAAATTTTAGTCGAGTTGCGCGATGAAGATGGCTTCAATTGGGGCTACGATCCCTTCCACTACACCGTTCCTGAAGGCAGCTATTCCACCAATCCCGATGGTACTCAACGAATTGTCGAGTTCCGCCAAATGGTGCAAGCCATGAACGACATCGGCTTGTTTGTGGTGGTGGATGTGGTCTATAACCATACGAATGCAGCGGGTCAGGGCGCGAAGTCGGTGCTGGATCGCATTGTGCCCGGCTATTATCATCGCCTAGATGCCAATGGTCTTCTCGCCACCAGCACTTGTTGTGCCAACACCGCTACCGAACATAATATGATGCGTAAGCTCATGATAGACTCGGTAGTCACATGGGCCACTGCTTATAAAGTAGATGGCTTCCGCTTTGACCTGATGGGCCATCACATGCTAACCGACATGATCGAAGTGCGCGAAGCACTTGATGCTTTGACAATTGAAGAACATGGTGTAGATGGCGCTAGCATTTATGTCTATGGCGAAGGCTGGGACTTTGGCGAAGTGGCCCTGAACGCACGCGGCATTAATGCCACGCAACTAAATATTGGTGGCACGGGCATTGGCGCATTTAACGACCGTCTACGTGACGCGGTGCGTGGTGGCAATCCGTTTGGCGCACACCTAGAGCAAGGCTTTGCAACAGGGCTGTATCTTGACCCCAACGACAGCGAACAAGGCGAGCCAGAAGACCAATTGGCGCGGTTGTTGCTGTTTAGCGATCAAATTCGTATTGGGTTGGCGGGTAACTTGCGCGACTACACGTTTGAAGATCGGACGGGGGTTGTGGTGACAGGCGCAGAAATTGACTATAACGGGTTTCCAGCCGGTTACACCCTCGATCCTCAAGAAAACATCGTTTATATTTCTGCCCACGACAATGAAACGTGGTTTGATGCAGGGGCATATAAGTTGCCGCTTGATACGCCCATTGCCGAACGTGTGCGCGCCCATAATTTAGGTGTTAGTATTGTAGCGCTCTCGCAGGGTGTGCCGTTCTTCCATGCTGGCATAGACATCATGCGCACGAAATCGCTGGATCGCAACAGCTACAACTCTGGCGACTGGTTCAACCGCGTAGATTGGACGTATCAGACCAACTATTTCCCGATGGGCTTGCCCCCAGAACCCGATAATGGCAGCACATGGGGTCTAATTGCGCCTGTGTTGGCCACATCAACTATTGCACCGGGCCCCGATGATCTGATGGCGGTGCAACTGCACTTCCGTGAAATGCTGCAACTGCGCCAAAGTTCGCCGTTGTTCAGTTTGCCTACTGCTGAGGAGATCAATAACCGTTTGCGCTTCCACAACACCGGGCCCGATCAAGTACCCGGTCTCATTGTGATGAGCATTGCCGATACAGGTGATGTATCCGATATTGATCCTAATTTTGGATTGGTTGTTGTAATCTTTAATGCCAGCCCAGAAGTAACGAACTTCACCGCACCAGAAGTGGCGGGCTTGGGCCTTACCCTCCATCCTATCCAAGCTGCTTCGCACGATGCTGTGGTACAAACAGCCAGCTTTGATGCCGAGAGCGGTACCTTTAGCGTACCCGGTCGTACAGCGGCGGTGTTTGTGTTGCCGCA
>CAZLPC010000350.1:0-3877 GCA_964561305.1 uncultured Anaerolineae bacterium | reverse complement strand
CCCTTACCCAACCGCGCCGAACTAGACGAGGGTTGGAACCAAATTGCCACGGGCGGCGACACCATTTGTTCACGCGGAACCGACTATAGCTTCTTTGTACGCCCTGCCGACAGCGAAAAAGTGATGATCTATTTTGAAGGTGGCGGCGCATGTTGGGACGAAAACATGTGTGCACCCGGCAGCACTACCTTTGTAGATCAAGTCGCTCCGTTGGGTGAAGACAGCTATCAAAACGGCATTTTTGATGCAATGAACCCTGAGAATGCCGTCGCCGATTATAATATGGTGGTTGTGCCCTATTGCACTGCTGATATTCATACGGGCGATCAGACCGTTGACTATACCGACGACCTAACAATCCATCATCAAGGCGCGACCAACGCCACCGCTGTCCTAAATTGGGTGTTCGAGAACTATCCGAATCCTGAAGATGTGATGATCACAGGCTGTAGTGCAGGGGCTTATGGTGCAATTTACCATGCCTATCGTATTATGAGTCAATATCCAGATATTGCGATCTCGCTGGTTGGCGATTCGGGCGTGGGTATTGCTAAAGCTGAGTGGAACGGCCTAGAGACATGGGGCACGCTTAACAGCTTATCTGATGCCATGCGCGAAGGTGTAGAATACGCGCCCGATACGTTCAATAATGTACTCTATGAGCAAACAGCCACGCTTTTCCCCAATAATTTCTTCACCCAATACACCACTTACACCGATCAAGTGCAAACAGCCTTCTATTTTCAACAAGGGGGTGTTGGTTGGCGTGGCAGCATGGAAGCCAGCCTAGAGGCACTTAATGAAAGCCTAGTAAATTACAGCAGCTTTGTTGCAGGTGGCAACGGCCACTGCATTTTGCCGCGACCAGAGTTCTTTACATGGGCAGCTAATGACAGCGCGTTTAGTGCGTGGTTTGGCGACTTGGTTGCTAATGATAGCGTTGAAGATGTGATTTGTACCGATTGTGCCGAGATTCAAGTGCTAGAGTAGCACCTACACAATAAAACCACACAAAAACAGAGGACTCGACGTGGGCCTCTGTTTTTGTATGAGGTTCAATTTATTCGGCTACAACGTTCATGTTGATAGCCGAATTTGGCTCGACACGAATGCCGGGAGCCATCGTCGAAGTGATAACACACCGCTTTACGAAAGCGCCCTTTACAGCCGCCGGACGGCTAGCCCGCAACGACTCCATAAAGGCAGCCATATTTTCTTCTATGTGGGTTACTTCAAAGCCAACACGTCCAACGGGGACATGTATGTTGCCTGTCTTGTCATTACGATAGGCCACACGCCCAGCGCGGGCTTCTTGCACAGCTTGGGCTAGGTCTTCGGGCTGCACAACTGTGCCCGATTTGGGGCTGGGCATTAGACCACGCCGCCCCAACGACTTACCCAAACGACCGATCTTCCGCATCATAGACGGAATAGCCAAGGCCGCGTCAAATTCTAACCAGCCTTCTTTTTCAATTTTGTTGATAATCTCATCATCGGCAATGATGTCTACGCCAGCATCTTTAGCGATTTGAACTGCTTCGCCCTCGACAAAGGCCAAAATGCGAACCGTTTTGCCCAAGCCATTGGGCAACAACACGGTGCTACGCACTTGCTGGTCGCTGTGGCGGGGGTCAATATTCAACCGACAATGCACTTCAACTGTTTCGTTAAATTTGGCAAAGGCAATGGACTTTAATAGTTCAATTGCTTCGCGGGGTTCATATAGCCGATCTTGATCTACTTTTTCAAGCGCAGCCAGATATTTCTTACCTTGACGTGCCATAGTATAGTGTCTCCTTGTGGTTAATATTGAGCGCGGGGCGCTCTCCCACAACTTTCAATGAATGATAGTTTATTCAACAACCGTGATGCCCATGCTGCGGGCAGTTCCCATCACTTGTTGCATTGCACCGTCAATATCAACGGCATTGGTATCACCCGCATCAATTTTCTCTTGGGCAATTTTACGGACTTGCTCTAGGGTGATCTTGCCCACTTTGTCACGGTTAGGAACACCCGACCCTTTATCTACACCCGCCGCACGGCGAATAAGGAAGGCAGTTGGTGGGCTTTTAAGGCGGAATTTGAACGATCCATCAGAATAGACGGTGATCTCGGCGGGGATAATATCCCCAATCTTGTTACCCGTTCTGGCATTATAATCTTTGCAGAACTGCATGAGATTAATACCATGTTGGGCCAATGCTGGCCCCACAGGGGGTGCTGGGTTGGCCTTACCGGCCGGCAATTGTAACGTTACAATCGCTTTTAGCTTTTTTGCCATAAGAATGACCTATCCTTTATTTGACAGACAACGAGGTGATCTGGCTTTGATCACCTCTTAAACGTGGGTGCTATTTTGTACGAATAGTGGGTGCTTGGCAAGCGTGGATTAGACTTTTTCGACCTGTAAGAAATCAAGTTCTACAGGAGTCTCGCGTCCAAAAAAGGATACCATGACCCGCACTTTAGACTTTTCCATATCAATATCGCCGACTGTGCCAATAAACTCGTTAAAAGGGCCGTCTACAATACGCACTTTTTGACCGGGCTTAAAGGTCACTTTAATCTTGGGCGCTTCAGACTCCATGCGGCGCAAAATTTGATCCACCTCGTCTTGGCGAAGTGGGGTTGGGTCGTTGCCCATACCCACAAAGCCCGTTACGCCGGGGGTGTTGCGTACTACATACCACGAGTCTTCATCTAGCCGCATTTGCACCAAAATATAGCCGGGAAAAACGCGGCGTTCGATGGTGCGACGCTTGCCATCTTTCACTTCAATTTCTTCTTCAGTGGGCACAATCACATCAAAGATGCGGTCTTGCATCCCCATGGTTTCAATACGTTGCTCAATTGAATGGCAAACTTTTTGCTCTTGCCCTGAATAACAATGCACCACGTACCAAAACTTACCTTCTTCTGGATCGGGTGTACCTGAGAGCGAGAGGCTGGCTGCTAATTCTTCTTGAATTTTGGCTACAATATCATCGCCGAGTTTTGAACCCCGCTGGCTCGGCAACAAATCGCCGTCGTCGCCGTTGCCGAAGTCAACAGGTTCTGGATCATAGTCCAGTTCGTCATCATATCGGTTACTCACGGCTGCTCATCCTTACACTTGGGCTATACGGCACTAAAAGGTCGAAATTTCGTTGACTTTGACGAAAAAGAAATAAGCGAAAAGCACCAATGCAGTCGAGACCACTGCCCCCAGCCCTAAAAACACTGTCTCATTCTCAAGTGCTTGGCGAAACCACCACCCATAAAACAGGTCAAACATACCCAAGCCAATCGAAGAAATAATAGTAAAAGCGATGACCAAGCGTGTAAGACGATAGGTTTCTTCCCGCGAGGGCCAGGTTACCTTTTGCATTTCTTCCATCGAATCGGCAAGATAGTTATAAATAGGACGCACCACCGGAATACGTTGGAAAATATTGGGGCGCGGCGCAGAAGCAGCCCGGTTTTGCTGAATGCGTTGCGCTTGGCTGGCAGTATCTTTGCTAGCATCGGCGGGGGTAAATACTTCACCGCGCCGCTCACGACGGCGTTGACGCAGTTCATTCTCTACCGAAGCGAGACTATCGCCTTCGATTTCGAGTTCATCATTATCTTGTTCTAGCGCATCCTCGTCGGCGCGATTGCGTAGATTGACCACGACCAGATCTCCTCAACATCACGATTTTTTTGCATACGCGATAATTTTATTAGCATAGTATTCCGCAAGTCTATCAAATGCCTGTGCTTGCGTCTAGCGATAGCTTTTAGAACAAAACACCGCCCATAACGGTAGGCGGTGTTTTGCGAGACAAATGCAGGGGCGGCAGGAATCGAACCCACAACCTACGGTTTTGGAGACCGTTGCTCTGCCAATTGAGCT
>CAZLPC010000349.1:0-3884 GCA_964561305.1 uncultured Anaerolineae bacterium | reverse complement strand
CAACAACTGGTGGTTAGCACCATTTTGTTGCAAGACAACCCTGTTGGCAATATGTCCTATGATGTCTACCGCAATTTGCGCGATGATGAACGTGTGCGCTTGGCTATTCCCCTTGCTTTTGGTGATAGCGTCGGTCAATCGCGCATTATTGGAACCAATCATGATTTTTTCGAGATTCGCCCCGCGCTGACTCAACCGCGCACCTTTCAATTGGAGGAGGGGCGCTTGTTTATAGATATTGATCCCGATGCGCCCTCTGAAGAAGCTGCCCATGAACATGCTGCCCACATTGACTTAAGCGAAGCGGTGCTATATGAGGCTGTTTTGGGATCAAATGCTGCTGCTACCCTTGGTTTAGAGGTGGGAGATAGCTTCATAGATGATGGTCAAAGCTATATCATTGTTGGCGTTTTTAACCCCACTAACACCCCTTATGACGACGCTGTTTTAACGCAAATAGAGAGTTTTTGGGCCACGCGCCAAGCCACTGCCATAGATACTGCTGATGAGGCAATTTTTGAATTTCAGGCTTTGTTGGTTGCACCTAGCAGCCCAACCGCTCTAAACCAACTGATGACCGACCTGAACAATGCTGATGGTTTAATTGCCATTTTGCCAACGGTGAGCGCATTAGATACTGAAGAACAAACTGATCCAGCGGTGATAGGTGCTATTGATAATCTTGGAGGTGCTTTGATAGTAGGTAATGCTCAATATGCGCCCGCCGCATTGATCACAAACACATTATTGCTGCGCGGTGTACCACAAGCGATGATCGCCTACGATATTTATGAAGCACTTAGCGAAGATGCCCGCACCCAGTGGCTAGTGCCGCTACTATTTGATGTGGTAGATGGTACACCCTTCATCGGCACAAAAAATACGATCCTAAATATGACGAATTTTAACGGCGATCCCCTATTTAGCATCGCCGATGGGCGCATGTTGACGGCTAATGAAAATGATGCAGATGATCATGACGATCATGCAGAGGGGTTATTTGAGGCGGTGTTGGGTTCAAAAGCGGCTGAAAACCTTAATCTTCAAATCGGCGACACTTTTCAAGGGTATCATGGTTTTGGTGTTACGCTGGACACCGATCTGCATGAGGAAGTTTATACAGTGGTGGGCATTTTGAAGCCGTCGAACACAGCTTATGACCACGCCATTTTTACCCAACTTGTGGCCGTGTGGGATGTGCATGACGATGCGGTACTGCCGCAATTTGCCGCTAATCCACTCGGCGCAAGTAATGAAGTGACCGCCGTCTTAGTTGCACCAACCAGCTTTGCTGCCCAAAACCAACTGACCCAAGCGTTTTTGATAGGCAACGAGGCGCAAGTGGCGTTTCCGGGTGATGAACTTGCACAACTATTTGAAATTATTGACCAAGCGCAAGAAATATTGAGTCTGGTCGCCTATTTAGTGTTGGTTATTGCTGCACTGACTGTATTTTTGGCCATGTATAACGCCATCGTCGCCCGCGAACATGCCATTGCCATTATGCGTGGGCTGGGCAGCAGCCAAGTCGTTATTTTTCGGATTGTTATTTTTGAGACGCTACTGATTGTATTGTTGGGTGTGCTGTTGGGGCGCATCATCACTTATCCGACTGCCATGCTTATTGCCAATACCATTGCTGCCGAGTCTACTATTCCGATACCGTTACGCTTTTTGCCACAGTGGGAATTATTGTTGTTTTTGTTGCCATTGGTGGTGGGTGTTATGGCAGGTTTGTTGCCCGCAATGATGGCTTATCGGGTTAATGTGGTAGAAAAGCTGTTTCCATCATGAGTCATCTAATTATTGTAATGCTGATGTTGCTGTTGTTGTTTTTTGGCTGCGAGGACAGGTTGGCTTATTTTAATGGGCCACAGCCGCCATCGGCAGCCGTTTTCGCACCAGAAGAGTCTTTTGCCGCCCATAATTTCGAGGGTACGACCATAGACGGGCAGATTGTCAACCTTGATAATCGTCCAAGTGGTTGGGTTGTGCTTAATTTTTGGGCGACATGGTGTGTGCCGTGCCTCGAAGAAATGCCGGCCTTACAAACAGTGTCAGAAAGCTATTCAGATCTTACTGTGCTGGGGCTGAATATAAGCGATACTCCCGCAGCAATTGTTGCTTTTGCCGAAGAAAACGCCATCACTTTCCCGTTGCTTTACAACATCACTGATCAAACCGTATTTGACTATAATGTAGTGGCATTGCCGCAAACGGTCATCATTGCCCCCAATGGTGAGATAGTGTGGCGACAATTTGGCCCGATTAAAATTGAAGTTTTTAATGCCGATCTGCAAATCCTTTTTGCGAGTTATAACGACTAAATAGTGTATCTACCCATCCCCCTAGTAACCCTGTTGTTTTGGCAGGGTTTTTTTGTTTTTACCGAAAATACACTTTTTTATTGATGGGCAGTCTCGGTATGATGGTAGGATACTTGATAAGGATATGGAGATTGATTTTTCATCATGGAAAAAAAGCTACCGGTAACGGTGCTATCAGGATTTTTGGGCGCGGGCAAAACAACCGTGTTAAATCATGTGCTACATAATCGTACAGGGATGCGTGTGGCGGTAATTGTAAACGACATGAGCCAGATCAACATTGATGCACAACTGATTCAGCAGGGAGGTGCTGCCCTTAGCCGCACCGATGAGCAACTGGTCGAGATGACTAACGGCTGTATTTGTTGTACGCTGCGCGAAGACCTGCTAGTAGAAGTTGAACAACTGGCCCGCCAAGGCCGTTTTGACTATTTGTTGATCGAGTCGTCGGGTATTTCAGAGCCGTTGCCTGTTGCCGAGACTTTTACATTCGAGGGAAGTGATGGCCAGCGGCTGCACGAGATCGCCCAACTTGATACGATGGTGACAGTGATAGATGCGTTTAACTTTATGAACGAGTTCGACACAATGGATGAACTGTGGGAGCGTGGCATTGGTAACGATGATCACGACGAACGCACAGTGATCGATCTGTTGGTGGATCAAGTCGAGTTTGCTGATGTGCTACTGATTAACAAAATTGATTTGGTGGCCGCCGATCATCTTAATCGCCTAGAGGCAGTGCTGCGTCGCCTAAATCCTACTGCTAAGATTCTACGGATTGAACACGGCCAAGTCCCTATTCAAGACGTAATGGGGACGGGCCGCTTCGACTTTGAATTGGCCTCGCTTTCGCCAGAGTGGTTAAAAGAAGTCCGGGGTACACACATTCCTGAACATGAAGAATATGGCATCAGCAGCTTTACCTATTTGGCGCGGCGGCCTTTTCATCCCGAAAGGTTGATGGAAGCCCTAGAGAGCGATGCGTTGTTGTCGCTGCTGCGCTCGAAAGGCTTTATTTGGTTGGCCTCGCGCAATAATACGGTGGGGGTGTGGTCACAGGCCGGCAAGGTGGTGACGCTAGAGTATGGTGGCGAGTGGTGGGCTACTGTCTCGCGCAATGAGTGGCCCGATGATCCCGAATTGCTAGTCGAAATTGAAGCCCTTTTTGAAGGCGACTTTGGCGACCGCCGTATTGAGTTGGTGTGTATTGGGCAAGATATGGATGAGGCGGTGGTGCGGGCTACTCTCGATGCTTGCCTGTTGACCGACCGCGAAATGTCGCAAGGCCCCAATAAGTGGCGTAAACTGAAAGACCCCTTTGGCGAGTGGATTCCGATGGAGTTTTAGAGAATTTGTTGGCTTTCTCCACTAAAACGGCTCACACGTTATAATGTTTTACCAATTTAATCGTGTTAGCACAGGCAAAAAGGAGTAAGCATGGCTTTTCCGACAGGGTTTTGGTGGGGAGCAGCAACCTCAAGTTATCAAGTTGAAGGTGCAGTGCGCGAAGATGGGCGTGGCGAGAGTATTTGGGATCGTTTTTCGCACACGCCC
>CAZLPC010000348.1:0-3895 GCA_964561305.1 uncultured Anaerolineae bacterium | reverse complement strand
GAATCTCGGCGGCCAGTACCCAAACCAATCGCACCGTTCGGCGCGGCTTGCCCGAACTACCTGAAAATGTCATAGATGCCATATTTGAGGCCAGTATTGGCGATACAATTGGGCCCATCGCCACCGATAGCGGCTGGTATATTGGGGTTGTTGTCAATCAGCAACTCGACATTTTGCAGCCCGGCGACATTGAACAAGCCCGCGAAGATTACTATCAAGAGTGGATTTTGAACCACTTAGACGATCCCAGTTTGGTGACACAGTACGATAACTGGAAAGACTTTATCCCCACCGATCCCTTGCCACAAGATGTCTCACCCTTCATGCGCGACGAGTTTTTTGTGCTGCCGCCCGATCCTTATGCAGCACAAGGCGCGACTGTTACACCCATACCGATTAGCGATATTTCGCCGCGCTAGTCCACCACTGCCCCGATCTTAGGATCGGGGCAGTTACTAGGCAATATGTTGTGATCCAACTGTTAAATATAGAAATTATCTAATGTTATATTAGTATTGATCCAATTTCAGGCATTGACTATACAAGCTATAATCCTCAATAACTATCAAGGAAATGAGATAATGCAACGTTTAACCCGCTCTATTTCAAGCTATATTTACCGTCTTCTGTCAAGTACCTCGACAGGCGCGTTTATGAAAAATCAAGACCTTGCTAATACATTAAATCAGCAAAATCAGATTGCCCTGCGCCTAATGTATCGTCAGCTACAAGCTACGAAACAGCCCTTACCCTTATTTGATGAAGTTGAATTTAGAAGTCATTCTCAAAACGGCGAAGATGGCATTTTGTTATTCATTTTTTCTTTGATCGGAACAACCAATAAAAAGTGTGTTGAAATATGTGCAGGTGGCGGTATCCAGTGTAATTCAGCTAATCTAATTCTCAATCATGGTTGGTATGGTCTACTTTTTGATGGCGATCCAGATTTAGTAAAACAAGGCAATCGGTTTTTCCAAAGCTCGCCAGATACCTTCTTCGCCCCACCTATTTTTAAGCAAGCGTGGATCACCAAAGAAAACGTCAATAGTTTAATACAAGACAACGGATTTATAGGCGAAATTGACTTACTAACGGTTGATGTAGATGGCAATGATTGGTGGATTTGGCAGGCCATTACTATTATTCGGCCACGGGTAGTGGTGGTTGAAATAAATTTAATCTTAAAACCAGATGTGGAATGGGTGATGCCTTATCAAGCAGATTTTAGTAAACATCAAGCCGGGGCTATACCTTATGGTTATGGTGCATCGTTGTCAGCATTTGTAGCATTAGCTCGTTCAAAGGGTTATCGCCTTATTGGTACTGAAAGTTCTAGGATCAATGCTTTTTTTATGAGAGATGATATTGGTGAAGACATTTTTCCTGAAGTAAATGCTGCAAGTTGCCTAGTTGATAATCCCTTTATTCAAAAACTACAAGCTAAATATTACGAGCAACTTTTAAAAGCAAGCTGGATCGAAGCCTCGACCGCTTTAGTTTCATAGCGTTTTAGGCCCGACCGATAGGAGCTTATTGCTCTAAGATAGCGAACATAACCAGCGCAAAATCGTCCGCCGATACTTCTGCTCCATCCAGCCAGCGCTCACTTTCCAATTGTTTATATCGGCTTTGTATGGCCGCACCACGCGGATCGCTGGCAGTCATTTTTTCGCGCTCTGTTTTAGGCAACAGCTTCACAAACCATTCTTGAAAGCGTGGCAATGTCTCGGCAGTAGTGAGCGACATAAAAGTATACAGGGTTAGATGGCGTTCATCCGCCGATAAACGCACCGCCAAGCAATACCAACCCCGCTGCACCCGCGATTTGCGCGTTTCAACTTCCCAATACCAACTATGCACAGTCGGTTCATCGATCCACCGAAATTGATAATCATGTTGTTTTTGATTGGCTTTGCGATAGTGCAGTGTCAACCCTTCGTGATCCAGCACAAGATAGCGCCCACTGGGCCACAAAGGCTTGATAACACGCTCACCAATTTGAGCAAAAATGAATGCCATCAGCCCGGCCAACACCAACACCACACACCATAAACTGACCAATTCCCCCAACAATGTTTGCACCATACCCGCTAAGGCTACGCCGCCAAAAATGCCGACAATCGTTAGCACAGGAATGAGTAGCCGTACACCAATATGCTCGGCATCAATTGCAATCGTCATGGGTAAATTGGGTTGATTTTGAGGTGTAGTCATGGCTCGTTGCTTCTCTCGGTTGGCTAAACGCTGACGATTGTACCATGAGAACCTTGCACAATCCGCTACACAATCTACAATTATGGGCTGTTAACGTTCAAAAGGAAAAAAACGCTTTGGATCATCTGATCACTCATTGTCAAATTATTTGTGAACAACAAAATTTATTGCCCACTGGTAGCACCATCGTGGTGGCGGTTTCGGGCGGGGTAGATTCGTTGGTGTTGTTACACGTCCTACACCAGTTGCACGCCACCTTTAACCTGACGCTGCATGTGGCCACACTCGATCATGGGTTGCGTGGCCCCGCAGGCGCAGCCGATGCCGATCGTGTAGCTGAAATTGCGGCACAGTTGGGGCTGGCTTGCACACGCCAAGCCATCAATGTTCCACAATTAATGGATACCTATGGCTTGGGCGTGGAAGAAGCAGCGCGTTTGGGACGCTATACCTTTTTGTTTCAAGTGGCGCTTAATATCGGGGCCGATAGCATCGCCCTTGCCCATCAGCATGATGATCAGGCCGAAACTGTGCTGATGCATCTCATTCGGGGCAGCGGATTACACGGCTTGCAGGGCATGGCTTATAATACCCCGCTTAGTGAAGAGCATTTGCTACCCGATTGGGCCGATTTAATGGGCATAAGTAATGATGATGATATTTTGCCCGAAGATGTGTCCCTTATTCGGCCTTTATTGAGCGTGGCCCGCCCCGAAATTGCTGCTTATGCCGAGCGCCACAATATTCAGCCCTGTACCGATACCACCAACACCGATACGCGCCTGTTTCGCAATGCCATCCGCGAAGAAGTGTTGCCCTTATTGGCCAAATATAACCCCAATATCATGGCGACCTTAAACCGATTGGCGACAATTGTGCAGGGCGATTTGTCTATTATTAACAATGAGATTGAAAAAACGGCAGCGTGGATGTTTGATTGGTCAGAAACTGTGCCCACACAGCCCAACGAAGACGCAGGCGAAGTGGTGTTTATTGACCGCGAAGCGTTCCGCGCCGAACCAGTTGGCATACAACGCCGTCTAATCCGCAAAGCCATTACCGATCTAGCGCTGGGTGTCCGCGATCTGTCATTTGATCTGGTCGAACGCGCCCGTCAGATGATATTGGGCGGTCAAACCAACACTTCACTGGCATTGTTAGACGATATTTTATTGCGCGTGGGCTATGATGAGGTCTTGATTGGATATGGGGGCAACCCTGTTTATCCGGTACATTTGCCACGTTTGCAACCCGGACGCACCCTTAAAGTAAATATAGATGCTGAAGAACGGCGTTTGAAAGTGGGCACGCTGGAACTGGTAACTTATTGGGTCGTCGCAGGGCGCTCGACCGATTGGCGACCGCCCGATCCGCTTGAATGCACGCTCTCTATCCCTAGTAACGCCCAAATCAGCATTCGCACATGGCAAAGTGGCGACCGTTTTCGCCCATTTGGGATGAGCGGCCACTCGCAAAAACTGTCTGATACATTTACCAATCTAAAAGTGCCCGTATATTACCGTGATCAAGTGCCGTTGGTGCTGGTGAATGATGAAATTGCGTGGATTGTCGCACCAACTGCTAGTGGGCCCAAAGCCCGCATCGCCGATTCATTTGCTGTACGCGATGCAGGCCTAAATGTATTACGGCTGCGCTGGCAACCGCCCAGCCTACTCCCCTT
>CAZLPC010000347.1:0-3933 GCA_964561305.1 uncultured Anaerolineae bacterium | reverse complement strand
TTTGGAGAGCTTCCGCCAAGCCTTCCCCTAGCTTTAATTTTCGGGCTGTCTCTCTCAAGTTTTTTTGAGGGGGACAGCCGTCCTTGTCAAAACTGCAAAACTTTTGTAGGATGAAAGCATTAACGCGGGTGTAGTGTAGTGGTAACACACCAGCCTTCCAAGCTGTTATCACGAGTTCGAATCTCGTCACCCGCTTTTCTAAAAACATTCACCTTAGTGGTGGATGTTTTTTATTTTGTCCACCACAACTAAAAAATGGAGTGAATGCTGTATGGCTACTGGACATTTAGAAGCGTGCCGATATTGTGGGGCGCTGGTTCCCCACAGTGAGGGTGCAATCCATCGGTATATGCTAAGTTCGGCGGGGTGCTTTGCTATTTTTAGCGAATTGTTAGCGCAGCAATACGAAAACAGTGGCTATGCTGCTGTTGGGAACTTATTTCAAGATGCCTATTGCCTACAACATCCGGGCGAAAACAACCCACAAGCTATTTCACATGTGGCTGTGCATAGCATCAGCCTCTATGCCCAGCTTGAAATGGGTATTCATGATAGCAGCCAGATCAATAACCTGCGTCAACGTGCCACCATGCCCCAGTTTAAATCGCACTATGTATGGTTAAAACCACCCGGCCCCATTTGGGACATCACTATCGCCGATATCTACTTATTGACCACCGTGCAAGACTATCAAGCTAAAGTACAAGATTGGGCAAAGCATACATGGGATGGATGGTCAAAACGTCACCCCCAACTTGTAGAGTGGTATCGGCTTGTGACCGCCTAGTGCGTCAAGTATTGTGTAAAAACAGCAAACCATCTCATTTTAAGATTTTGCAGCCTTAGACAAAATAATTGAAGGCGATGGTGTACAATACAGGTAACTGGATCGATTTTTCTGAGGAGATACCCCATGCCTTTTTATCATCGTCTTGGCGAAGTGCCCCACAAACGCCATATCCAATTTCGTAAGCCCAATGGCGAACTCTACCGCGAGCAAGTGATGGGCCTAGAGGGCTTTTCGGGGATGCAATCCATCTCTTATCATGTTCATGCGCCCACCCAACTATTGCATAGCGAATACATAAGTAGTGCTGCACCCACCTTCACCGAGTTTGGGGCACTGCGCCATCGCCACTTTTTAAGCAAAGACATTGCCCCCGGCGGCGATATGCTTACGGGGCGGCGTTATTTTTTGGGCAATAGCGATGTCTGGATGGGCGTTGTGCGTCCGACTGAAGACATGCCCTATTTTTATCGCAACGGCCAATCGTATGAGATGTTTTTTGTGCATGATGGGGTGGGATTGCTGCGGACGAACTTAGGCAATTTGCGCTTTGGGCCCGGCGATTATGTCATTATTCCGTATAACGTAACGTGGCAAGTGCAACTAGAAGGCACAGGCCACCGCTTTTTAATCGTCGAATCACCATCACCCATTGTTACACCACACCGTTATCGCAACGAATTTGGCCAATTGTTAGAACATGCGCCGTTTTGCGAACGCGATTTTCGTGCGCCTACCGAGCTAGAAACCTATGATGAAATGGGCGAATTCGAAGTGCGCGTGAAAGCCCGCGATGCTTTACACCGCCATATCTTAGATCATCATCCACTTGATGTGATCGGTTGGGATGGGTTTTTGTTCCCGTATGCCTTTAATATTGCTGATTTCGAGCCAATTACAGGCCGTGTGCATCAACCCCCGCCTGTGCATCAAACCTTTAGTGGTCATAACTATGTCGTGTGTTCATTTGTGCCGCGCCTGTTCGACTATCACCCCCTCGCCATTCCTGCACCCTACAATCATGCCAACGTGCAAAGCGACGAGGTATTGTATTATGTGGAAGGCAATTTTATGAGTCGCAAGGGTGTTGAGCGCGGCAGTTTTACGCTACATCCATCGGGCTTGCCACATGGGCCGCATCCGGGTACGACCGAAGCCAGTATCGGCAAAGAACGTACCGAAGAACTGGCCGTCATGATTGATACTTTTCGCCCGCTTCATATCACTACCGAAGCCTTAGAACATGAAGACCCCAGCTATGCTTATAGTTGGGTGGGCCAACACAGCTAAACCACGCAATATCTACATAATCGCATGATACAATCATCAGCAACACCTGTTGTTGCTGATGATTGTTTTGAATAGGACAACCAACCATGCAAATTAACCCTGCCGATATCGATTATTCTGATGTTTATAAGCTGTTGATCGGCGCAATTGTGCCGCGCCCCATTGCGTGGGTCAGTTCAATGGATACCGACGGACGACTTAATCTAGCCCCATATAGTTTTTTTACGGCTGTTTGCCCCAACCCGCCCTTGGTGGTGTTTTGCGCCAATATCCGCCGCATAGATAGCCAAGCCAAAGACACCCTCCGCAATATTGAAGCCACTGGCGAATATGTGATTAATATTGTCAATGAAAGCAATGCCGCCGCCATGAACATCACTAGCACCGAAGCCCCGGCCGACATAGATGAATTTGATCTGGCCGGCCTAACGCCTATATCTAGTGTGCTGGTTAAGCCGCCGCGTGTTGCCGAAAGCCCGGTTAGTTTTGAGTGTAAGTTGCATCAAATCGTCAAAATTGGCGATCAACCGGGTCAAGGCAGCATGATCATCGGGCAGGTGATTTATTTTCATGTTGATGATGCCGTTTATATGCCCGATTACAAGATCAACCCAGAAGCGTTGCAGGCAGTGGGACGTATGGGCGGCACAAGCTATGCCACCACTCGTGACCGCTTTGATCTGGACCGCCCACCACAACAACTATCGCAAAAATAAAGGGGTAACAACACAAGAGCAACCATAAGGTTGCCCCTATTGATCATGTTTTGGATGAGCCTAGTTCAAATTCTCGAAAATGCCGGCCGCACCCTGACCACCACCAATGCACATGGTCACCATGCCATATTTGCTATTGCGGTGCTTCATCTCATGAATCAGTTGCACGGTCAGTTTAGAGCCAGTGCAGCCCAAGGGATGCCCCAGCGCTATTGCACCACCGTTGACATTGACAATTTCAGGATCAAGCTCTAGGTCGCGCATAACGGCCAGTGACTGCGATGCAAAAGCCTCGTTTAATTCAATCAAATCAATATCGTCTTGCGAGAGGCCGGTGCGATTAAGCACCTTAGGAATGGCCTTAATGGGGCCAATCCCCATGATATCGGGGCTCACACCTGCCGCCGCAAAACCCACAAACCGTGCAATAGGGGTAAGCCCCAAACGGGCCGCAACGCTGGCCTCCATAATGATAACGCCTGCCGCGCCATCGCTGAGGGGTGAGGAGTTGCCGGCGGTAATGCTGCCGCCATCTTTAAAGACGGGCTTCAGCTTCGCAAGACTTTCAACAGTGGTATCGGGGCGCAGATGCTCGTCTTGATCAAAAACAACCGTGCGCTCGACCCGTTGGCCATCCACATATTCCACTTCTGTGAATGTGAAGGGCACAATTTGGTCGGCAAAGCGTCCTTCACCAACAGCTTTGGCGGCTTTTTGATGGCTTTGATAGGCGAAAAAGTCTTGATCTTCACGCGATACGCCAAATTCTTGGGCCACACGCTCGGCAGTAAGGCCCATGCCCATATACACTTCTGGGTTTTCATCCATTAGGTCAGGGTTGGGGCTAATGCGAAAACCTGTCATGGGGACAAGGCTCATGGTTTCGGCCCCGCCAGCAATGATAATGTCGGCTCCGTTGGCAATAATCCGTTCGGCAGCGCTGGCAATGGTTTGCAAGCCGCTGGCACAAAAACGATTGACCGTCTGTGCCGACACATCTACGGGCAAACCAGCCAAAATGCCAATGCTGCGGGCGAAGTTAAGCCCTTGCGAGCCTTCGGGCATGGCACAGCCGATGATGATGTCATCAATTTGGGCGGGGTCTAGTTTATCGGCGGTTTGGTTGATGATGTCTTTAAT
>CAZLPC010000346.1:1032-3937 GCA_964561305.1 uncultured Anaerolineae bacterium | reverse complement strand
TCGCCCACGGGCGCAAGGGCGGCTAGGTTGCCGCTGGGGGCCACAAAAGCGGTCTCGGTATGGGTGGCGGGGTGCAAGCGCGAACAGGTGATTTGCGCGTCTTTTATCTCCCACAGCACGATTTCTTCGCTGCCAAACGGCACAAACGCCGACTCGATATTGCGGTTGGGGTCGTCTATCAGCCATTCAAGGCGGTCATCGGCAAGGGTATAGATGCCGACTTTGGCGTGGGTGTCGGTTTCGGCGCGGATGACAAGGCGTTGGCCATCGGGGAACCACTCGGCGAAGGCTTTTTTATCGTCGCCGGCGCTAAAAATTTGGCGATCCTGTTGCCCGTCAATATCCACCAGCCACAATTGCCGCCCGGCGGGGTGTTGGTCGTTACGATTATAGAGAATGAAGCGGCCATCGGGGCTAAGTTGTGGAAAGGTATAGCCGCCTTTTTGGGGTTGGGCCAGCACCGCCCGTTCGCCGTCTTGCAAATTTTCGCGGATGATCCACGTCGGCTCTATTTCAGTTTCTTCGTCGGGGTCATAGTTTGCGCCATAGACCAAGTAGGGGCGCGTGGGGTGCAGCTCGCCGCCACGAATGAAGTAGCGGGGGTCGGGTTCGGTCAGGCGCACCAATTCTAGTGGATTGTCTAGCTCAATCATGAATAGCTGAAAACGCTCGTCGCCGTCGTGGTCTTGCATCACGATCACGGCTTGGCTGTTGGGGGCCCAGCCAACGATATAGGTGTTTTGGTCGGTGTCAGAAAGGCGGGTGGGGGGCTGGCTGCCATCGGTGGGTACTACATAGACTTCGGTGGTGGCGTGTAGGTTTGTCCAAGACCACGCCACCTGTTGCCCATTGGGGGCCACACTGGCCCCGTATAGGCGTGGCAGCGCCAGTAAGTCATCCAAAAAACTCATGATTGGGTTTAATCCTGTGGTTGGTTAAGGTACTTTGCTATTGCGACACACTCTACCACAAAACAGCCCCACGCGGGAGGGGGGGGTGGCCCCAGCAGGAGGTGAGCTTATGAAGGCTTGTGGCGCTCTTTCAGGCGTTTATCTAGCTCAAAAAGGGCTTTGCTAATCTGCCCAAAGTTTTGATCACTCAACACATCGCGCACGGCCAGCCCAAACAACAGGTCTTTGATGGTGGGGCGTGATTGTGAATCTTTCAAAATATTGATAATAGCAGTTGAAAGCGCCGCATCGGAGCTAGGAGTAGGGGCCACGCTTGCTTGTTGGGTGGCTAGTTGTGCTTCAATTTCTGACCGTAGCGATTTTAATTTTGAACGTAACCCATCCCAATTGTCGTTGCGCCGAAAATCGAGTTGTTGAAGGGCAGCAAGATAAGACTGACGATAGTGCTCGTGGGGGTCTTTTCTAGGGTAGGTTATTTTTTCTAGTAAAATCGGAATAATCGGTTTCTTTTGGCCTAACGCATAGCCAAATTCGTAGATGACATAGGGCGATTTTAGCGAGGCACTGGTCATTAGCAAAATAACTGCCGAAGCCGCTTGGATCATCTCATCAATTTTCTTGGCCCACTGCTCACCCACCTCGATATCTACATCTAGCTGGGTGGCAAAGCCCTCTTCTTTAGAAACCGTTCGTAACTTATTCAGAATATCTTCGCAGCGAACATCTTGGCGCTTGTAAGACACGAACAGTTTTAGGTCGGGCATCATAAAAGGCTTTTCCTTATCCAATAGCGATGTTATAACCCAGATAAGCCAACACATCATCCACTGATTCATAAAGGGTATGGCGCTGGTCGCGGGCGGCAGCTACCGATTCATGAATGGCTTGTGGATCAAAAAAGACCTCGCCACGTAGGATCAACTGATTGTCTTTGGTGCCCAAATAAAAAGCAAAGCGTGGGTCAGTATTATACTCGTTGGCGCGTTCAATCACTTGCATATAGTCCCCGTTGGCATGGGGAAGTGGGGCTATCTGCAACAAAAATAAGATACGGTGGCCATCGGCACTAATGTCTAAGATCAGCTCTTGATCATGCCATATGGGATGTGGGTTGCGCTCTTGAAACGCAGTATGTTCGTCATCTCGCCACCTTACTGTTGGGTTGGTATAAAGGGCATCTTCGTATAGGGCTTGCACGACACGCTGGGGCATGTTTTTCTCCACTAGGCTCATGAAGCATCAGGGAGGGATTCAGAGCCTTTAACTAATTTGTCAACCAGATGATCATAATCGCTTAATATATCTCGAAACTCATTATACAGTTGGAGTGCCTGTAGTCTCAGGGCGCGGTCAGAGGTATAGTCTACTACGGCTACATTATTGTGTAACGAGACAGTTTGGTGTTGCTTAGAGGACCCAAAATAGAGGCGTGTGCCTTCAATAGAATTGGTGTTTAGCGCATTCTCAAATATAGCATTTTTCTGGTCAGGGCTAAAGGCAGCGAAATCTTCAGCCTTTAGGATGTCGGCGCTAAATGCAAGATGGTCGGGGCCCGTTGCTAAAATTTGTAGATAGAAAGTATTGCCATTCTCATACTCAAATTCAAGCGTGAACGCCTCACCTTCTCGATACGAACCTTCTTGGATGGGAAACCCGTTATCTAGAAAGTACGCATGTAGTGTTTCGATAGCGCTCATCGTTTTCCCCTTCTCTTACTTAAACGAACGTATTCTATGGTTTTAAGATTTAGCTTTGAGCGCCTCTAGGTGTTTACGGCTTTTTTCACCGAGCTTAGGCGGCATAGGTTGGCGTGTGGGTAGATCTACATTGGGTTGACGACGGGCCACAGGCGATGGGGGTGTGCCTTGCTGATAGAGGCGCAGTCGCTTGATTGTTTTTGGGTTATTGATGCGCGGTGGCATGGGCTGGCGCATAGGTGGGGCCGGTTGCGGTTGGCGGCGGGCATGGTCTACTAGCTGATCATAGAGCCGATA
>CAZLPC010000346.1:688-1022 GCA_964561305.1 uncultured Anaerolineae bacterium | reverse complement strand
ATAGAAGGGGGCGCGGAGTTGCTCGCTACCAACATCCTCATTAAAAGAGCGCATTGCCATGATGAGCAGGGTTTGAGCCCCCCGAATGATGTCTAATGATACAGTTGGCATGGCCAATACCGTTTCGGCATTTTTAATGGCGGTTGCCCGCAACAGGTCGCTATCTTCGACGGCTTCTTCTGAGTAGTACATGTGATATCTTCCTTATTTGAGTAGTTGTGCCAAAAGATTTGCGATCGCATCTGGCACGGCTGGATTGTTTTGCATCTCTTGATAGGTCAACAGTCTAAGATGTTTGTACTGTATGACCAGCGCTTTAAGCTCACTTGGGTCA
>CAZLPC010000346.1:0-678 GCA_964561305.1 uncultured Anaerolineae bacterium | reverse complement strand
ATTTCGAGGGGCAAATAAGAAACCCCATCTATATCAATTTGTTGACCAGTGCTTAAGATACTATGCCACGACATTATATCATTGGGTTGTAAAAAAGCAATTTGTTCGTCTTGTGCTTTGAATAATAGGCTCTCTATTTTGCGCCCATTGCGCCCGTTGCGCCCGGCTTTGCGCCACTGCACGGGCACAATATAATCTACTCGGCAGAAGGGAGTTTTTTTTTGAGTGCAGCAAGGGCAAGTGTTGGTGAAAAATGGGCGGCAATGGCTTCAGGAAACATGCTTTCAAAGCATTTCAAGATAGCTTCTGCTCCATGGGCTTGCACCAATTCTTGCAAGCCCAACAACAACCGAAAGCTCGCCATTGGCCACGCATGATAGAAATAAGGAATTTTCACGGCAAGTTGCGAGACTTCTGCATCAGAGGTGTCAGAGGCGACCAGCAAGATGTTGATGCGCTCTCGACGTTGTTCTACTTGAAGATAGCCGCGGGCATTTTGGGCTTCTAAGGCCCAGTCTCTTAGAAAATTATGGGTAAACGCACCTTCATTAGCTACCACTGCCCAAATACATTCCCATTGATCTTGATAGCGTAAATGAAAAAGCTGGCCGGCAAATTGAGGGCTTGTTGTGTTGGATAGTTTGCTATCGGGTATGGGGGTAATCTGCAAGGTATTAT
>CAZLPC010000345.1:2610-3940 GCA_964561305.1 uncultured Anaerolineae bacterium | reverse complement strand
CTGGGCGCGGGTACAGCCCAAATCGGTGGCGACGGCTTGCAAATCGCGCACTTTGGGGGCGTTTTCATCGGTCAGATAGCGCTTACGGGCCCAGTCTTCGCGCCCAAACCGCGAGTCATCGGGCACGCCCCCATCATACTTGCCTGTCAACATGCCCATCGCCAATGGCGACCAGACCACCAAGCCCATGCCGCCTTGTTTGGTAACGGGCAAAACGCCGTTTTCAACGCGCTCGCGCCACAGCATGGAATATTGTGGTTGCTCGGTTTTGGGCTTATAGAGGTTGTGGCGCTCGCAAATGTCTAGCGCGGCCGCAATTTGCTCGCCCTCCCATTCTGAAGTGCCCCAATACAAAATTTTGCCCTGATGCACAAGGTCATCCATCGCCCGACAGGTCTCTTCTAAGGGGGTGTCGGGGTCGGGCCGATGACAAAAGTAGATATCTAAATAGTCTGTGCCAATGCGTTGCAGGCTTTTGTCTATGCTCTCCATAATATGCTTGCGGCTGAGGCCGCGGTCGTTGATGTCGTCGCTCATCGGCCAATACACCTTCGACGAAATAACGAGCGTATGGCGTGGATATTGGGCTAACACTGCGCCCATTTCTTTCTCGGCTTCGCCTTTGCCATAAATATCGGCAATATCAAAAAAATTGATGCCACTGGCATACGCTTTTTCAATGACGGCGCGGGCCGCATCTTCGGCCACCTTGCCCTCGCCATAATTGATCCAGCCGCCCAAAGACACCACGCTTACCTTCATACCTGCATCACCTAGCCGACGATACTCCATTGTGCTTGCTCCTGTGCTTGCTTGTGTTTGTTTTTGCTTGTGTTTGTTTATAATTGAGCGACAAGCCTACCATCACCGACCACAGTTAGGCCAACATGAGCAACGCATGAAGCCCCGACGGTCGCTGGTCGGTGTGCTGGTCATTTGGCGGGTGGCGGAACCAGCAAAATGTCATAAGATTATAAATATTGTATACACACCTTACATAGGATGATGATCATGAAAAATTTCTTCAAAGAGTTTCAAGATTTTGCAGTGAAGGGCAATGTCATAGATTTGGCGGTGGCGGTGATTATTGGCGCGGCTTTTGGGGCCATTGTTAACTCGTTTGTTGCCGACATGATTATGCCTATTTTTGGCTTTATTTTGGGCAACGTAGATTTCACCAATTTATTTATCACCCTCGGCGATGGCGACTATGACTCGTTGGCGGCGGCGCAAGAGGCAGGTGCAGCCACCATTAATTATGGGCTATTCATCAACACCATCATCAACTTCATCATTGTGGCATTGGCGCTATTTGTGGTCATCAAGCAGA
>CAZLPC010000345.1:1177-2600 GCA_964561305.1 uncultured Anaerolineae bacterium | reverse complement strand
CTGCGCACCTACGACGCCCTGTTTCAGTGGCGTCAGGGCATCGTATTTGTGCTGCTCAGTGGCAGCCTCCTGGCTTTCATCATTTTCATGATGGTGAAGCAGATCAATCGGCTGAAACGCGAAGCTCCCGCCGACGACACGCCCGCCACACCCACCACCGACGAACAATTGCTGGCGGCTATCAATCGGCTGAATGAATACCTCGCCAGCAAGGGATCATAGCTGCTGATTGTAGCCTGCTCTGTAAAGGAACGCGGCGGCAACCCGACTGAATCGCCGCCGCAAGGGGAATGCTGAGAACTAGAAGAACACGCAACTGGTGGTGTCTTCAATGATGGTAGCCACATTGCTGGTGCATTGATAGTCAATGGTAATGCTGCGACACGCCCCTGCTCTGGGCAATCACGGATGTTTGCACCCAAAGCATCGGCAGCGATAATAGCGGGACTATGCAGAGCAACCCGTGTTTCCTAGTCATTTTTTGCTACCTTTTTCTTGTGATGCGGGCGAACAGATCTAGAAACAGCCAGTAGCGGGTCATGAATAGCTGCTCCGAATCTAGCTGGCTGAATGCGCTTGATAATAGCGTCATCGTGGCGGCCTACTCGTCGCATAGCCCTCAGGGCCCTAACGCACAAAAAGGCCGTAGCCCTTTTTTATTTGCCAAATTGCATGATTCTACCCCTACAGACTACGCTATTCATGGGGTTCTTGCATAGAGGCGGGCTACTTCTCCCGCCCCATGCTACCGCCCTAGTTGAATCTAGCGGTCAAAAATATCAACGATGATCATCGAGCCAGTGTTGCGTAGTTCGTCGGCATCAATACTTGGCAAGTCGTCCGGTGCGCCAAAGTAGCCACCGATACCCGACGCAACTGCACCCAAGAACATCGCAAAGACGATACCAGCCGCAACTTGGGACAAGGTGTTAGTAGCTTTTTGGGCGGCTTCGCGGGCACGCTCTTCGGCTTCATGCGCGAAGTTGTCGGCAACTTGACGGGCTTCGGTTTGCATCGCCTCGAAACGTGCCTGCGCTTGGTTATAAATCTCTTCGGCGCGGCGTTCGGCATCTTGGCGCAACTCGTTGGCGCGTTGAAGGGCAGCTTCGCGGGCTTGTGCAGTTTGGGCCCGTACTTGCTCGAAGCGTTCCTCCCATTGAGCGATTTGCTGGGTAACTTGCTCGGGGGTCATACCCGTGCGCTGCACCATTTGATCTACCAGCGCAGCGCGATCAACTTCGTTCACAAATTCGTTGCCACGACGGAACACGCGGCGCAGGGAGAGTTCCAAAATTTTCTCGGCGTGCTCGGGGTTCTCAACTGCGGTTTGGGCGATGTTGCGGGCTTGGTCGGCCACATTCTTAACTTGGCCACGCGCTTCATCGGCCATCACACTTTCGTGATCAAAGCGGTGGACGATCGC
>CAZLPC010000345.1:0-1167 GCA_964561305.1 uncultured Anaerolineae bacterium | reverse complement strand
CTTGGGCGTTGGCTTCCATACCGTCAGTATCGATACCAGCATTGCTGGCGGCTTGACGTATCATTTGCATGGCTTGCAATCGAATTTCCTCGAACGACAAATCTTGATAGCCTAGCGCATCTTGCACGTTGGGCGCATTTTCAATCGCGCTTTCGCTCAGTTGCGAGACGCTGTTGCCAACCAATTGCGCCGAGCTTTGCACGCCTTGCGCCAACACGCCCAAGGTTTGGGCCGTAATATTGCCGGCCGCAGAGGCGGCGCTACCGGCTGCATTGAGTGTACCACCCGCTACCGAACCAGCTACACTGCCCGCACCCGACGCAACTGAACCCGTCAGGTTAAGACCCGCGCCAATCATTTGGGCGAGACCGTTCATGATACGGCCCAAGCCACTGACCACCAGCAAAATAGTGATAATGGTAGCTAATGACCAAACCAAAATACCATGCAAAACGCCATCTTCACTATCCGGGATACCCGCGAATCGGGCGGCTAAAAATCCACCTACCAACAGCGCAATGAAATTGCTGACGGCGATCCACGCCATCGCGCCCATCGCCATATTATCGGCTCCGGGGACACCATCACGCTTTTCGGGATTAATTTGGGCAAACCCGAAGGCCATGCCGATGAGATTGAACATAAACATCAACACCAGCGCAACCAAGGTACCCGCGATCACGGCTCCCCACGAGAGGCGCTCTAATGATTCGGGTAAGAGGCTGATCTCGTTGTCGCCGTCTTGGGCGGTAATATCGGTGGTGGTGACAACATCCGACGCAAATGCTGGCGCGGCTGGGAATATAATCGCAAAAGCAATCGCAAGGGCGAAAAGGGCAAAAGCAACCTTAGTGTAGTTTTTCACCATAGTGACACAATCCTAGTATTTTTCAGCTGATAACTTCCAGCTTAGTCTAACCCTAGACGACGCTGATCGTATGGTACGGGTGGGGGGAGTTATTACGGTCAACTGACCCAGATTTAGGGTGGCCCATATCCTTTGAACATACTCCCCATACCTAAAGGCAGGGGATTCTTGCCATCAACAACGATTGCGGCATGACTGCCGTCTTACACCATCTCCGACAGGGTTGACGACCCAACCCGTTTGATATTTCGTGCGGCGTTGTGGTCACGGTCTAGGACTGCACCACAACTGCCGCACGC
>CAZLPC010000344.1:0-3959 GCA_964561305.1 uncultured Anaerolineae bacterium | reverse complement strand
ATCAGATAAACCGCGTTGCCTCAAAACGAGCGTTACTCTTTGAAAAAAGGCCATGTCGGATGACGGACAATAGGTATAGCCGGCCATTCGTTTGCATCCTAACCGTAAAGAAAAGGATGCACGTCTTCCAATTGCTGGGATCATCTCTAAAAGAGTGATTTTTGCACACAAAACCCCAACCGTCTCTCTGAAAATAGCCCGATTTTAGCCCTCACGCCTCACTATATCGCACTGGCGCAACGGTGACGATTAACCTCCCCAGTTGTCCTAGCCAGCGTGTTGACCATGCGTTATAGTGGTAACACGACTGGCTAGATGGTTCTGGTTAGCTTAGGGGTGGAACTTAAGGCCTTTGATGGCTTTATCTACCGTTTTCTTAAGATCGCGCATAGCAATGCCCACCAAATCAAGCTGTTCGTAAGCAGTTGCAGCCACGGCGGCGCGGTTATCAATATCGTTTCCTGTCGAAAATAACTCCATCGTGAAGACGGCCAGCTTCACTTCATCGCGCATGGCACGCTCAAATGTTTTCCGAATGCCATCCGCATCGGCGCTGTAAATCATGATTGGCTGAATGTTCATCGCCATGTATTGATTACCGGAGGCATCGCGATAGGGTTCGCCAATTTGATCGGGTGCTTGACCAATCAGCGCAGTGGCCAAAAATGCGGTTACGTTTAACTTTTGCCACATCTGCAAATCGTCACGCAAAATAATCGCAATTTTCGTGTCAAAGGTCATGCTCATGGTGATCTCCTCTCGAAGCGGTTAATTGAGAGGCATTTTGACGCAGGGCCGGCGTGCTGTCTTATACGATCTTGCGCTTTTGCCGATATTCGCCGGGGGTTGTGCCGATGAAGCGCTTAAACGTTTTGTTGAGATGGCTTTGGCTAGAGAATCCAGTCACAAAAGCAATGTCGGCCAATGGCATATCATCAAACAGCAGGCGTTCGACATGGCGGATACGCACGTTTTCGAGGTAGGTATGAGGCGGCATTCCTATATGGCGACGAAACAAGCGGGCCAGATGAAACGCGCTGATGTTCACGAGGCCCGCCAACTGTGAGAGCGAGATGTTGTCGGCAAAGTGGGCTTCTATATACTCACAAACAATACGGATCGCTTGCGGCGCAGCATGATAGGTCTTGAGGGTGAGGCGTTGGCCGGCATGACGATGAATGAGGCTCACGAAAAAATGTGTCAGCGCGTCTTCTAGTGCTATCAATGTGGGCGGTGTTTCGCTGAGATGGTGCAGGTGTTGCAGTGCGTTGAAAACGTCGGCATCGTGGATCAATCCTCCATGAAAATGAGGGGAGGGGCTAGTCTTGGCGGTGAAGGCACTTGCAAACGAATCCATCAGGGTTTTGGATGGATAGAGCGCACGATAGGTGAATCCGGTAGTGGTAGCGGCCTCACCGGTATGCACTTCTTCGGGGTTGATTATAATTAGCTTGCCCGGCGCAGTGACCAGCGTGTTGCGCCCATGAGCAAACGTTTGCAGTCCGTCTTCAATGATCCCCAGCACATAATAATCATGAGCATGAGGTTTGAAGGCGTGCTGAACATAACGCGCCCGCATCAGCCGCAGGTCATCTAATTGGGGCACATACCACACCTTGGATTGATCGATGTTAAGCGATGGCTTCATGACTGCTGATTCTTGTTATTAGCCGACTCATAGGTTCCAGCCGCCGATTCGATCATTGCAATGGTCGGCTGCGCGGTCAATGCTGGTGCTGTTGCTTATGAGGATGTCCTTTCAGGCGCTCATGACGGCGTGATTGGATAACTGTACCCCATGTTGCGACCAACGGCTACTGTGGGGGGCGCAACACATTCACCACAAACGCCGCATCTCCCGTCAAGCAAATGGGTTGGCAAATATCTATCGAATGGTTACAATCAAGACTATCCAATAATACTAATCCGCTACGTGGCCTTGCCTAACATCGTCGAGAAATATGAGGTGATTTTGTATTATGAATATATACCTAGCGATAGTTGTAGTGCTCATTGTGCCTTTTCTGTTTCTCACACCGTCACATCAACAGTTGTCAGACGACTATTCTCATCATAATGCCATTCTAGCCGATGAAACGCTAGATGCTCGTCCGACACGTCAAAACATATTGCCATCAGGAAAGCTATTATTCTTGCAAGGCACTACGCTCAAGGTTTTTGACGTGGCCACCTCGGAGACCACCTCATTAGCAAATAATGTTGAATTTCTATATCCGTCTCCTACTAATAAATGGGTTATTTTTCAGCAAATAGGCCAAACCAATGTTGGCCTGTTTATGCTGAATCCGAGAACCTTAGAAGTGGTACAGTTCGACACACTACGGACAAAACATTTATTTGTTGTTCTATGGTCTCCGGACGAGAATTGGTTTATATATCAAGTGATTTCACAAGGGGTGCAAGCGTTTAACCCCGAAACAGGTACGTTGCGGTCGCTTGAGCATCCAACAGCGGATACTGAATATGCGTGGCTGGGAGCTGATCAAGTGATAATCATTGATGTACGACGAACGCAAAGTTCGGTATCTTATAATGAGGTCACAGTCGTAAATTTGTTTACAGAGGTTGAATCCAGCCTCGACATTGATTTGGAATCCTTTCAAAATAACTCTATTGACTTCAACATTCGCCTACAGCAGCTTGGTGCGACAATAACTTCTGTACCCTTTAGGGCGTGGCCTCTATCCGCCGAGTCAGATCAGCTATGTAACCAATGGGCGATTTATGATCCACTGGCAGATGAGCCAGTTTATCAAGCGGTCGCACTATACAAGATTACAGATCTGTTTCTCGATACGAATAGAACCCTTTGGTTTCTTGAGTGGATTCTGCCTGATTGTGATATTAGTGAACAACCCATCGTCAAATTGAAAACGCTTAACATTGATTTAGACGTTGTCACCATAGCTGAGAGCGTTTTTCCGGGGGTCTCAATTGGTGAAAGACCATTGGCTGATCCGACTTCACGCTATTCGTTATCACCTGACCAAAATTTCGTGGCTTGGATAACAGGTTCTATACAAGACGAAAGATCAGCAATAGTTATCACTGATTTGTCTACAGGTGAAGAACAAGTCGTTCTCTCGGAAAGCGATCCCATTAACCCGAGTGCGTTTATCACCGAGTTGATGTACTATGAGGTCATCTGGTTGAACTGATGTGTCAAAAAGGGCACTCATAACATTGTGAGATTTAATCAACGTCGTGGGCGACACAATCATTAACTTTCTATGCCCAACCGTGCGGCAATCTGTGGCGGCAATGGATACACCCGTTCGTTGGGCAAATGTCGGGCAGCTTTGTCGGCTTCGCCTTGCTTAAGGAGTGTACGCATCTTTTTAACCAGCGGGGTGCAGTCTTCAATTTTCACGATCCAGTCATCTACATACTGCTCAATTAAGTGGCGACTGATGCCGACTTGGATCGCAGAATATTGCAGCTTATTGCCCCGAATAGAGCGCTCGGGATCCCACTGTACGACCACCCGCGCTGCATCAAATGAGCGTCGCCACTCGTCGGCATTGGCATAGAGTTCTTTTTGGGGGTGTGTCAAAACAGCCTCGCTAAGGGCGCTTTCCCAACTGGTGCGCTTGATGTGAATGCGCAGAATATATTCTTGGTCAGATTTTTGGGCCCAATTGCTGCGCTCCATCATCCACAAGAACGATGGCTTGATCCACGTCATGCGATTCAGCGAAAATGGCGGCACAAACCGGCCCGCTTCAAGCGCGGCGCGTGCAATTGCTTCTCGATAGGCTTGATAGACGACAATCGTTACGTGCGAATAATCGGCGCGGATTTCATAGTCTTTAGGTTGATCGCTCATCTACGGTAAATTCCCTTGTATTAGTCTTGCCAAGCGATTGTGCCCCTGTTGCGACCAACGGCTTGTGGGGGGCGCAACACATTCACCACAAACGCCGCATCCACTTCGTTCG
>CAZLPC010000343.1:0-3976 GCA_964561305.1 uncultured Anaerolineae bacterium | reverse complement strand
ACAATCAAATCATCGTCGGTATCGCGCAGTAAAACAGCGGCGGCCTCTGCACCCACAACCTCATGGGCTAATGACAACACCACTTGAATCACATCTTGTAAGCCAATAGGTGAATTGATGGCCCGCGAGGCTTGATTGAGGGTTTTTAGACGCTTGGTTTGTGTTTCTAGGGCGCGTTGGTGGCTTTCGATGGTGATATGAGCATAGTGTTGATAATCTAATTCTGTCGTCATTTGCCGACGAATAAGTTTTATAAAGTGTTGGCCGCGCTCTGAACTGATAAAACTATTGTTCACATCTGCCAACAACAACACCCCTAACGCCTGATCATCGTGGCGCAGTGGCAAGAAAGTTACATAAGCAGCATGTATCGCGCCTAAGGCTTCTATCAAAACCTCGCCACCGTTGGTATCGGCTAATCGCTCTACGCTTAATCCTACTAAGGGCATATTTCGCAATAAAACATCAGCCAGTGGATTATGGTTTAACTGAAGGGGCAAGCATTGGTCTGGAAAAATGCGCTTAATTGGCGCAAAAAAGGCCGCTGCTGTTTGCGCGGTGTCTGCGCTGCTGGCTTCGCCAATCAGCGTCTCGTTTTGACAAGTGAGCAACCAGATGAATGTGCTGCCTGAAACAGCACGAATGTTATCTAAGAGTGTATTGAGCATAGATAAACGCGCTCTATATTTTCATTTAAGCTAAACATAAACGATGCTAAACGATATTATATACCCATTTTAGACTTTAAATATACGCAACAACCAACCATGCTAGCAGCGTAATATTCATCACATAAAGGGCTTTGCGCTGCAATAATGCCATGGGATCATTGGTTTGGCTGCCACGCATATCGCGGGTGCTACCGCGCAAAACAACCAATACAATAGGCGTTGTGATAAGCAATACCGCGCCCAACCATAGTGGAAATATACCCTGTAATGCAGCAATGACTAGGCACACCGCCGAGGTAATCACAGTAGCAGTGGCTAATCGGTCGGTAAGGGTTTTGCCCAAAATACTAGCGGTATTGTGCAGACCGGCGGCTTGGTCGGCTTCAAAGTCGCGCACCTGATTATAAAGTTGCCCATTGGCCGATGCTGCAAAGGTAACAATTACAATCATCCATAATTGGCTGAGATCAGTCTCATAGGCGAAAAAGGCCGCTAGGTACAACAATGTGCTTAACATGAGCGCATGAGAGAGAATATCCACCACTGGCTGGGCCTTCAGGCGTACAGGCTTCCAAGAATAGAGATGTGCCAAAACCAGCGTGATCATCCCCACAACAAATGTGTGTGGCCCAGCCAAAGCATAGCAAACCGCCGCGATAAAACCAAAGCCAAGTGTAGCGGCCCATGCTGTGGGCACAGCCAACTCTAGGCTGGCGACGGGGTTGGTGTGGGCGCGGTTAGGATCGCGGGCATCGTCGGGTGCGTCTTCAATGTCGTTCACCATAAAGGCATACGCCATTGCCATCAAATTAGCAATCCACACCACAAATAATCGCCAATCCAGTTGGCTATCGTGTACTTGATAGGCTGTTAGGCCCCCTAGCATGGTTAAAATAGTCGTAAAAGCAACAAATTCTTGCCAACGAGTTAGCTTAATAATCGCCTTTGTGCGGTTTCTCAACACACAACTCCTTCTTGCGTACAACAGAACTGACCTAATATAGCAAGAAATAATGACTTTTGGACTATGATATAGGTCTGATTGAGACTGTAGACTTTTACATATTTGGCTTAGAATTAAGCTAACATCAGGGCAAAACACGGAGACAAGGAGACACATCTCGATGCCTTGGAAGAGTCAATATACCCCCAAGTTAACCACAGCCGAACGTGCTGTAAGTGTGATTAAAGACAATTATCGCGTTTTTCTAACTGGCAACTGCTCGGTGCCACAAAAACTGCTAGATGCTTTGGTAAAGGCCGCACCCAATGTGTGCGATGTTGAAATTGTGCAAGTGTTGGCACTGGCCGGCAAAGACTATGCCGCGCCCGAACTGTCACCCCACTTGCGAATCAACACCCTGTTTATTAGTGACAATGTACGCCAAGCCGTGAACGAAGGACGCGCCGATTTTACGCCCTGCTTCTTATCCGAAATTCCGGGCTTGTTTGCCAGTGGGCGCTTACCGATTGATGTCGCTTTTATCCAAGTAAGCCCCCCCGATGAGCATGGCTATTGCTCGTATGGGATTGAAGTAGGCGTGACCAAAACCGCCGCCGACGCGGCCAAAATTATTATCGCTGAAGTAAACCCCAACATGCCGCGCACACTCGGTGATAGCTTTATCCATGTTTCAAAGCTAGATTATATTGTCGAAGTAAACTATGACTTGCCAGAAGTGCGGCTGGCGGCCACCGATCCCACTTCAGATCAAATAGCACGCCTGATTGCCGACATGATTCCAGACGGTGCAACCCTGCAAACAGGCATTGGTGCAATTCCAGATGCGGTGTTGAAATATCTGTATAACCACAAACATCTGGGGCTGCATACCGAGCTATTTTCGGATGGTGTAGTAGATTTGGTCGAGCATGGTGTGATCACTTGCGAGCGCAAGACTTTTCATCAAGGCAAGATGATTGCGGGCTTTTTGTTGGGCACACGGCGCTTATATGATTTTGTGCATGACAATCCATTGGTCGAGCTACACCCCACCGAGTATGTAAACGATCCTTTCAATATTGCTCGGAATGATCGCATGGTCGCCATTAATTCGGCTATTGAAGTAGATTTGACCGGACAAGTATGCGCCGACAGTATCGGCACGCGCTTCTATTCGGGCGTGGGAGGGCAAGTGGACTTCATTCGGGGGGCATCGCGCAGCAAAGGCGGCCTACCGATTATCGCGCTGCCCAGCACCGCCAAAAACGACACTGTTAGTCGCATTGTCCCCACCTTAAAGCAAGGTGCAGGCGTTGTCACCAGCCGTAATGATGTGCATTTTGTTGCTACTGAATATGGCATTGCCGATTTGTATGGGCGGTCTATCAGAGAGCGAGCAATGGCATTGGTGGATATTGCTCACCCCAACTTCCGCGAGGAACTGGCCGAGGCCGCCGAGCGCGAATATCATGTGCCAAAGTGGTTTGTGACAACAAAAGACGAAGCACCTCAAAACAATTAAACACCAAGACCCACGCATCAATAAGTAGCTACTCTATCTTTTTTAGGTGGCTACTTTTTGATCTATAACAGTTGTAACCAGAGGCAAAATACAGTATTATAGAACATATATTCTATAACAGCATTGGAGAGTCACTAATGCCCCCTAAACTCGATTTGATTGCTTTTGTTGTAAAAGATATGGCTGCTGCCCTTGCTTTTTATCGTCATTTTGGATGGGATATTCCGACAGGGTTAGAAAATGAAGGCCATGTCGAGTATGTTTTGCCCAATGGACTACGAGTAGCATGGGATACTTATGACGTGATCCGCAGTTTCTTACCCGATTGGCATCCGCCATCTGGCGAGGGTGATCGGATGGGTGTTGCCTTTCTGTGTGACAATGCCGCCGCCGTAGATGAATTTTATACGCACATGGTTGGCTTGGGTTATGAAAGCAACAAAGAACCGTTTACGGCCCCTTGGGGCCAACGCTATGCCCAAATTAAAGACCCCGATGGCAACGTGATTGATTTATTTGCCCCCCAAGAAGCATAAAGCTAAAGCGTTAAACGCCATGCTAGGGCACTATGTCGCTCGGCCACGCGATTGTTGTTAACTGCAATGGCGATGGCCTTGCGCGTGCCCACCAAAACCACCATCTGCCTAGCGCGGGTAACAGCCGTATAGAGCAAGTTACGTTGCAACATCATATAGTGTTGTGACATAACCGGCAGCACCACCACCGGATACTCGGCCCCTTGGCTTTTGTGTACCGAAATAGCAAACGCATGAACCAACTCATCTACATCAGATTTACTATATTCCACCACTTGTCCGTCAATTTCGACCAGCATCATCC
>CAZLPC010000342.1:0-3990 GCA_964561305.1 uncultured Anaerolineae bacterium | reverse complement strand
GGAGCCGAAAACCGAGATGGTTGTCACGAAGATCAGGAAGCCAACTGAAACGATAAGCAGCACGCGCGAGATGAAGATCGTTGTACCACGCGCCGCCACGCAGCAAGCGACTGTTTGCATTACCATACTTTATTTCAGTATAAATAAGATGTTGATAAGGGTTCGACCACTCGTTCAAGCACCATTCCCACACATTGCCACTCATGTTCAAGGCCCCATACGGCGAAGCCCCCTCCGGATAGGCCGTCACCGGTTGAGTTTGACTATGACCTGACTCGCCGGTGTTGGCTTTGCTTTTATCGAACACATCCCCCCACGGATAAATGCGCCCGTCTGTGCCCCGCGCCGCTTTCTCCCACTCGGCTTCGGTGGGCAGGCGCACCAGCCATTCATCCATCCGCGCCAAATCATAGCCGCCACCCAACCGATACGACAACCAGCGACAAAAGGCCATGCTGTCGTACCAACTCACTCGCTCACGCGGATGATCGTCTATTTTCCAATTCTGATCGCCATGTTGGGCGCGGTGATCGGCACTTAGGGCCAAGTCTGCCCACCAACGATCATCAAAATAGCCATCTTGTGCTTCGATAAAGGCCTGAAATTGGCGATAGGTGACGGCATATTTGGCCACCAAAAAGGTCGGCAGTTCCAATTGATGAATTTTGGGTTCATCATTAAAGCCATTTTTATCTTTCTTGCGGTCTGTGCCCATCCAAAAGCGCCCGCCATCCACCTTGCACCACGCAAACGGCCCGCCAATAATCGCTTCTATGGCGCGGGCATCTGCGATTGGCTTGGGTGTGGGCTTAGGTGTAGCGGTCGGCTTGGCGGGCAGCTTGGGTTGAGGAGAAGATACATTTAGAGCAAGCGGCGCAGACAGCACGCTTTCAAGGTCGTTCATCATGTCGTCTACAGTATCATCCAACACCCGCAAGGTCGGGAAATACTCGGCTTGCAAGGCAAACGCAGGCCGCAACGTTTCGGGTAAGCTGCGGCCTGCGGGTGGGTTTGCGCCCGCAATACAAATCGGCAAAATCGGCTTGCCTTGTTCTAGGGCCAGTTCCAACTCTAATTGTACATAATCAATTTCATCAATTTTGGCGCGTTCTTGCAGCGTTTTTAGCCAGTTGGGGCCAACAATAGCCAACACCGCATGGCACTCGCTGATTTTCTCACGGATAACCGCCTCAAACGATTGAAACCGCTTAATTTCTAAATCCATAAACACATTATCGCGCCCATAACGATGAATGAGATAAATCCGTAGCGCATTGGCATATTCGGCATGATCGCCACGCCGATAGTTGATGAATAGTTTTAAGGGTTGATCCATGTGAACTTGGTATCTTAATAAATTGGGCTAAAAATGTCCGTCAAGTATTTTTAGAGTGTAACCACAACCGCGCGCCCGTGCAACAACTGTTGGATTAAGTGATCAAAAACAGCGCACGATAGGGGTGCGCTGTCTGGTAATGCACAGATGCTGCAACTATGCCGCCGAATCGAGCTTGCCATCCGCCGACCACTCTAGATGCTGGCCGGTTTCGCTCTCGATGATGGGCATGGCCTCGCGCCGGATAGCAGCGCGGGTGACAGTGACTTTCTTGATGTCTTCACGCGATGGAATCTCGAACATAATGTCAGTCAAGACCCCTTCTAAGATACCCCGCAACCCGCGTGCGCCGGTTTCATAGCGCAAGGCAATTTCGGCAGCTTCGCGCAGGGCTTCTTCTTCAAACACCAACTCCACATCGTCCAAATCAAACAATGTGCTATATTGCTTGACCAACGAGTTTTGTGGCTCGCTCAAAATTTGAACCAACGACTCTACATCCAACGGATCAATGGTGGTGATAAGCGGCAAGCGCCCCACCAATTCTGGAATAAGACCAAAGTCCATTAAATCATCGGCGGTTAGCTGGCGCAAAAGCGCGGTTTTGGTCTTGTCGGCGGCAGTACGTTGGGTTGTGCCAAAGCCCAGCGCGCCTTTGTCGTTAACCCGTTTGGCGATGATCTCATCAATGCCAGAAAATGTGCCACCACAAATGAACAAGATGTTGCTGGTGTTAATCTGCAAAAACTCTTGATGGGGGTGCTTGCGGCCCCCTTGGGGTGGAACATTGGCCAACGTGCCTTCGATGATCTTCAAAAGCGCCTGTTGCACGCCTTCACCGCTTACATCGCGCGTGATCGAGGGATTATCGCCGCTTTTGCGCGTAATCTTATCAATCTCATCAATATAGATGATACCGCGCTCGGCCCGGGCAATGTCATAGTCTGCTGCTTGGATCAGGCGCAACAAAATATTTTCGACATCTTCACCCACATAGCCGGCCTCGGTCAATGCCGTAGCATCGGCAATACAGAACGGCACATCTAACATGCGGGCCAGCGTTTGGGCTAATAGCGTTTTGCCACAGCCGGTTGGCCCCACCACCAGAATATTGCTCTTGTCTAGCTCTACATCACCAATCGCGCCACCGGCATTAATACGCTTATAGTGGTTGTATACCGCTACGCTTAAAATGCGTTTGGCGCGGCCTTGCCCAATAACATAGCGATCCAAATAGGTATGGATGTCGCGGGGAGCAGGCACATTGTCAAGATGAAACTCGTTTTTGTCGGCACTTGGCAATTGCTCTTGCTCTAAGATATGGCTACACAGGCGCACACATTCATCACAAATGAAGACACCATCGGGCCCAGCAATCAGCCGATTAACCTCATCGGCTGATTTACTGCAAAACGAGCAATGCAGGCCGTCTTGCCCTATTAAACTCACTGTTATTTTTCTCCAGCGCCGTTGCTGCGGGCCTTGGCTGGCTCAAAAATCGAGTCAATTAGGCCATACTCAACGGCTTCTTGTGCGCTTAGATAGTAGTCGCGGTCGGTGTCGCGTTCGATACGGTCTAGCGGTTGGCCCGTGCGCTCGACAAAGATAGCATTGAGGACAGCACGCAAGCGCAAAATTTCGCGGGCTTGAATCTCAATATCAGAGGCTTGGCCACCACCGCCCGATTGCAGGGGTTGGTGCATGTGAATGGTGGCGTTAGGCAGAGCCATGCGGCGGCCTTTTTCGCCAGAAATGAGCAACACAGTGCCAAAGCTAGCAGCCAGACCCACCGCCACCGTGCGGATGGGGTTGGTAATGGCGTTCATGGTGTCAATAATGCCCATGCCCGCATAAATGTTGCCGCCGGGGCTATTGATATACATGCTAATTTCTTTTTCAGCGTCTTGGCTGTTTAGATAGAGCAATTGGGCCACCACAAGATTGGCGATTTGGTCATTAATGCCAGACCCCACCATGATGATGCGCTCTTTTAGCAACAGCGAAAAAATATCATAAGCCCGTTCGCCACGGCCTGTTTGCTCAATAACCATCGGGATCACGCCATTGTAAATGCCGCGATCGTGCAACATGCCAAAAGTGCTATACATTTGATCTAACATGCCGAACCTCTCCCTAATATTGGGTTTATGCTTCTTCTGATTCCACTGACGCAATGTCGGCTTCGGTCGAGCTTTCAGCGACGGGCGTTGATTCGTCCACTGCCCCCGACCCCTTGGCAGGGTTTAAGCCCTTGCCAATTTCAACAATCCGTTCAATAGTACGGCTAGATAGCAATTGTGATGCGATGCGGTCGCGGGTTTCTGGGTTTTGGAACAACGGACGGAACAAATCGGCCTGCCCTATACCAATACCCATTATTTGGCGTTCAATATCAGCATCAATTTCGGCGGGTGAAACAGACAGCTCTTCGGCTTCGGCCAGTGCCGAAAGGGCCAACGCATTTTTCATACGCTCAATGGCCCGTTCGCGGTTTTGGGCTCGCAAATTGTCTAGGTTGCCATCTGTCATATTAACATAGTCTTCTACGCCAAAACCCGCTTGCTGCTGCAAGTATTCATCAATTTCTTTGATGATGTCGTCTACATAATCATCTACCACTTCATCCGGATAGATAAAGCTGGCTTGCGCCACCA
>CAZLPC010000341.1:0-3994 GCA_964561305.1 uncultured Anaerolineae bacterium | reverse complement strand
CTACCGGGCTGCCGACATTTTCGCCTTTCCTTCTGCTATTGAGACCTTTGGCTTAGTAGTAGCTGAAGCCATGGCCGCAGGCTTACCAGTGGTAAGTAGCCGTGTGGGTGGTATTCCAGAAATTATTACCTCTGGTGAAAATGGTTATATTTTTGAGCCAAACGACATCCTGACTATGATAGACTATGTGCGCGAGTTGGCCGAAAATCCTGATAAGCGCCACGAGATGGCCAAGCGTGCAATTGCGGCGGTTAGTCACCTAACTTGGCCTGCCATTATGGACGAGCTAATTGCCGATTATCATCGCATTATGGACGAGTATGCCGCACAAAAGGCAACAACCGCTTAACTAAAACTGATCTAAACATCGCTTAAGGAGCAATATGCCCCATGCTAGACCCACAAGTACAGTATGTCACTGTAGACAATATACGGTTGGCGTATCGAGACTGTGGCACACGCCATAAGGGAACGCTGGTGTTGTTACATGGCCTATCTGAATGTAGCGCCTTTTTTTGGCGGCCACTCATCCAGCACTTTCAGCACGAGTATCGTATTATTGCATTTGATCTACTGGGGCATGGAGATTCTGATAAGCCCGATGATGGCTATGAAATTGAGCGTCAGTCACAAATGCTTTGCGAGGCCCTGCGGCAGTTGGGCGAGGAGCGGGTTATCCTTGTGGGCCATTCTTTGGGGGGTATTATCTCGACACGCATCGCACTAGATGCACCCCAGTTGGTAGAAAAATTGGTGCTCTATGACTCGCCGCTTTCCGACACGCCTCATCGCAATTTCTTCATGTTTTTACAGCGTGTACCCGACACTGCGTTGCTGTTGCTTATTTCTGCTATTACGCCTAAACCCCTCTCACGCATTATGGTTGGCTTAATTCCGTTGCGATGGGCCACCCGTGCTGTATTGTGGCGTTGGCGTGTGCCCTATAACCGCCAACAACTTGACGAGGAATTTATGGCCCATTCGGTGCGGCATTCTAGCTATGCTTTAATGGAGAGCGCCCGCAATGCCTATATGCGTCATAATGTGGTAGCCCAGTTGCGCCAGCTTGAAGCACCTACTTGCATGATTGTGGGTGAAGATGATGTGTTGCTGCCCGAAGGTATGGCCCGCAAACTGAAGCATAATATTCCTAACAGCGAGCTACATATCATCAAAAAAGCTGGTCATGTTTCTCTCATTGACCAGCCTGTTCAATTTAATATCGCATTAGAGCAATTTTTAGCACAAAAAGTATAGGTTCTTAATCCCCATAAGTCATCAACTCAACATCGGCTAAAAAGCTGGTGTAATTTTCGCGTGGGGTGGCGCTAGACTTGCCAATTTGTTCCAATAATTCGGTATCTATTTGTAAGGTCACTTGCACGCTGTGGTCGTTGCGATAGCCTGTAAATGCACCTGTAAAATTAACATTGCCGTTGTTTTGGCTGGCTCGAATATCGAGAAGGGGAGTATTCATTGTCGAGAACATAGTTAAAAAACTCCTCGTTGTGATTACTTAGCAATTTTTAATCATCTGACCATTAGTTTACCTGATCTTATTGACTTGTGCAATTGGTACAAATAGGTGATTTTGGTTTGGTCGAATGTTACAAATTAACAGGATTTTTAGGTGTTTTTATCAAATCTTTAGTTTTTTTTGCAAAAACGTCTCATATTTTTGCTAGGGAAGCGTTTCACCATAACAAATCTTCAGTTATGGTGAAAAATTAAAGATTCTTAATAAACAGATGAAAAATTAGAGCCGTAGCTTCAAAAGTTGTGTTTGTGCAGCATCCAATGCTGCCTCTGACTTACAAAAAGCAAAACGGGCTTCTTTTTCGACAATATGCTGATGCTCGGGGCTATAAAAAAATGTGGGAGGAATGCACGCCACCCCAACTGTCTCAATCAACCATTTGGCAAATGCTACAGCGTCCCCATCAAATACTGCACTAAAATTTGCCATTACAAAATAACTGCCTTGCGGAGTGGCGGCTTTTAGCCCTGCATCGTTCAACATTGTGACCATCTTGTCGCGCTTGGCTTGATACATCTGGCTTAACTCGGCATAGTAACTGGCGGGCAAGTGTAGCGCCGCTACTGCCCCTGCTTGCAAAGGATGAGCAACCGCAAAGGTCATAAATTGACGAGCACGTTGCACTCCTGCCACCATTGCTGCTGGCCCAACTACCCAACCAATCTTCCAACCCGTAACGCTAAATGTTTTGCCCAAGCTGCTAATCTTGATGGTTCGCTGTGCCATGTTCGGCAGTGTGAGCATAGGGGTATGCCGTGCATCGTCAAAAACAATGTGTTCATAGACTTCATCGGTAATAGCGATGGCATCAAATTCTTGGCATAACGTTGCAATCAAGCCAAGCTCATCAGCAGAGAAAACCTTGCCCGTGGGGTTGTGGGGAGTATTGATGATGATGGCGCGGGTTTTGGGGCTAAAGGCAGCCCGCAAGTCGTCGGGGTCAAATGTCCATGTAGGTGGGTGTAGGGGCACATAACGAGGTACAGCGCCAGCCATCAATAAATTGGGCACATAGCTATCATAAAACGGCTCAAAAACAATCACCTCGTCGCCTACATCCACTAACCCTAAAATAGCAGCAAATATTGCCTCGGTTGCACCTACAGTGACCACAACTTGGCGGGCAGGATCAAGCGCTATGCCATAAAAAGCTGCTTCGTGGGCTGCAATAGCTTGTTGCAACGCCGGCAATCCCATACCGGCTGCATACTGATTATGTAGGCCATCCAATAAAGCATCGGCGGCCGCCTTTAAAACGCTATGCGGCCCATCAAAATCGGGCTTTCCTTGTCCCAAATTCACAGCGTTGTGTTGAGCAGCAAGGGTGTTAATTTCGCTAAAAATAGTTGTGCCGAAACCAGCCACGCGCTGGGCCATGTTGACCATGAGGTAACTCACTTTTCAATTTTGTCATCATTATCCTGCTAAGATAGGGCAAAAGCCAAAATAGTGAAAGGCAAGAACATTTAATGACCGAACAAAAACTACGCTTGGTGTTGTGTATGGGCAAAAACTGCAATGCGCGGGGCGATGCCGAACCACTCTATAATTGTATGGTGCAGCGTTTGGGCCCACCTCATGATTTTCGTAGTAAGGCCGCTGTGCGCTGGGAAGTGGCCAACTGCCTAAGCCAATGCAGTAGCGGCCCCAACTTGATGCTTTTTCCGCATTTTATTCACTATGCCCATACCACCCCCAAAAAGATTGGCCGCATTATTGATGAATTTATCGCCCATAGCCAACTACCAGAGAATGCTGAAAAAGACAGCGATTGAGCATTTAAAAATAATCAAAGCCTTCGTCTGACGATTATGCTACTGTTCTTATGCGCTTGGCATTTAAGCGCTAAAATAGAAGATGTTAGTGTCAGGATAGCGAATGTGGAGCGTGGGTGATATGCGTGGGCGAAAAATAGGTGTGTTATGGGTGGCTTTGCTTTTGGGTGTTAGCGCGTGCGATATTGCACCTAATCCCGAAAACACCCCAACGCTTGTTCCCTCGCCAACCCAAGACGAGACGGCCGTTGCCATTGCATGGACAGACACGCCCGCGCCTACAGCCAGTATTACCGTGACCAGTAGTGCCACTGTCACGGCATCTTACACTGTTACCGAGCAACCAACCCTAACACCGAGTAGCACACCTTCTATTACGGTCACAACTACTGATACGCCAACATTAACCGCAACACCTTCAGCAACAAGTACAAGAACCGATACGCCTACTGCTACTGTAACCGATACAGCACGACCCACTTCTACCCAAACCGAGACTAGCACGTCCACAGCAACCTACACAGTAACGCCAAGTGCAACCTTTACAGCAACACCCAGCAATACGCCCAGCCAAACGCGCACACCCACTTTTACATTTACACCATCGCAAACACAGACACCCACCGCGTCGGTAACACCCACCAACACCGCGCTGCCCAGCCCAACACCAACCTTCACGGCA
>CAZLPC010000340.1:0-4004 GCA_964561305.1 uncultured Anaerolineae bacterium | reverse complement strand
CTACGGCGGGCTGAAACCACACCACTAGCAAAATTGGCCCATTTGAATAGCACCGGCCTTTTTGCCCGCCGAACAGGGCCAAGAACTGCCTCCCTGACTCTACTCTGTAATGCCCACCCTAGACTAATGTTGCCATTGGGCCCTAAGCCCGCTAAAATCTTGTGGCATGATTTGTATTGCTAGGTTTTGGAGAGATTTTTCATCATGAAACGTTTAGGTATTTTGGGTGTAGTGGCATTGTTGCTGACCCTTGCATCTTTAAGTATGGTGTTGGCAGCACCACGCCAACAAGGTGGGCCGTTGTTGCCCACGCCCACCCCTTTTCCGGTCGAAGAACTTGAATATACGTTGACAGTGGTAGGTGGGGCCACCGAGACCATTGTGGGCGAGGGGACCAGCGCCAACGGCATTACCATCGGCGAACACAGCGCCACCTCGCAATATCCACGCGGTGTTGTCTTCCGCACCACAATTGAGACGACCGACGATGTAACCATTCAGAGTGCGACGGTGTTTTTACGCTATGAGTCGAATAGTGGTACGCGGGTGAATGCCACGCTTGACCCAGAAACGGGCGAGTGGGTAGCTCATATCTGGGCCAATGGCGAGGGCCGCCCCCCATGGACGCACTATCGCTATTTTTGGCGCGTGACGGATGCCAACGGCAACATCACAGAGACTGAGCCAATTGAGATGGATTATAGCGACCCAACCCGCGAATGGTATCGCGTTGAAACGCCGCATATTGTGATGTATTGGTTTGGCACAACCGAGGTTGAGTCAGAGACGATAGCGGCTGATATTGCGGAAGCGATGGCCGCCACGGAACCACGCCGTATTGCTGGTTTTGGCCGCCCGCTTAGCTATAAGCCGCGTGGCGTGTTGTTTCCAGATAGTGAGTCTTTGGGCGAGATGTACGGATCGGGCCTGACCAATGACAACGCGGGTGGCTTCACTAGCACTGACTTGGGGATGAGTGTGCAAGTTTTTGGTATGCCTAGCGATGCGTGGTTCGAGCGCCAAGCAAGTTGTATCTATTTGCGCCCGCGTGAAGAACGTACCGAAGAAGTACGCATTCGTGGCGCTATCTTCGGAACCATTCCGCATGAAGTTGCCCACCTGTATCAGTTTGAGAATGGCGGTGCGATTGGGCCGCTGTGGTGGAGCGAGGGGCAAGCCGAGTATTTTACGTATGCGCCGGGTAACTATGACTTTCGGCTAACCGAATTGGCGAAACTAAACGCGCAACTGCCCACCCTTAGCAACGAAACCTCCATCTCGGTGCAAAATATCGAAGCCGATGGTTGCTATGCGTTGGCTTATGACGTGGGCCCCAGCTTTATTAACTGGCTATTGACTACCTATGGCGGCATAGAGACGCATTTGACCATTGTCGAAAATTATCGTGGCGGCATGTCGGTCTATCAAGCCATAGAAACGGCGGCAGGCAAGTCGTTTTTCGAACTAGAAAACGAATGGCGGGCCTATACTGGCTTTAATCAGCTAACATTGGCCGATGTTGACCCCGCCAGTGCTCTAGAAGATGCACCCGAGGCTAAGTATCAACCCAGCGATACAGTGGTGATACCGGGGCCACGCCCCGCCACATTGAAGGAAGTACCCGGCGGAATTATTGGCCAAGCCCAATGCTTTGCTGGCACACAGGTCGCTATTTTGCGTGTGGGATCACTTGACGGCGTAGATTGGTATGAAGTGGATTGCAACGGCCTACAAGGCTGGCTGACACTGGACGATTTAGAGTAGATATGTTGGCGTTTGGGTAAGGTTGTACTGCCCAAACGCCTTGCCCCTAGCTTCTGGTGGCCTTGCTGGCGATAACTTCTGCACCCTGCAAAATATCGTTTAGGCGGTGAGGATCATGGTCGGGTGTATACATGATCACGCCAGCAGGGTTATCGGGCATCCGCAAAATGAACCCCTCTTCGTTGGCGGCCAATTGACGATGATAATCAAGCAGACCCTCGCGCAGGGCGTTCATATCCACATTTTCGGGCAAGCGCCACATGTCGCGGGCGATGACCTGCACGCCTTGGCCCCAACTGATAGCTTTTAGCTGGCCGGATGTGAAGGGGCGGCGGGTGGCTTGCAATACAGCCTTCATCGCTAGTGTCCAGTTGGTTTCGCGGGGGTTCACTTCGGCGAACAGTGCCAGCGCCGGATCATAAGGGCGTGGGGCATAGTCGGCGTTGATACGAGCGATGTTATGCCGCCAGTGCGTGCCGTCGCTGCGATTCCACAATTCGCGCTCTAGCTCGCCCACCACCATCATATCAATGTTAAGCATGGCTTGGATGCTTTCGACATCGCTGCGGGGCATGAATCGCCGCGTCAAAATTTGGCGTAGCAGGGTTTGGGCCTGATCCAGAAACAGGGCATTAATGACTTCGGCTTTTGCTTCGCCAATATCGGCGGCCAGCGTGCATGTGCCTGTACACGCGATTGCGCCCGGCTCGGTATATTGGCCATTAAAAGCAAGCGGATGTAGAATGCCATTGTCGAGCATGGCGCTCATGCCCGGCGATACCTCAATGTCTAGCAGGCGTGTCATGACCACGCGGTTTTCAATGTGGGTGGCGGTGGTGTGGTTGATGTGGTCGCGTAAGGCGAGTAGGGCGCTTTGCCAATCGTCGAAAACATCCATGTCTGCCGATTTGCCGTCGCGCTTGAGGATGATTTGTCCGCGCCGATAAGGGCCAATGTCTTGCAACAACTCTTTAAGGAAACCTGCCCCATAGTTGCCGTCGGTTTGTGCGCCGCGCACCATAATTCCCAACGGATACACATGATCCATATCGAGTTCACGATAGAGCGTAGCAATTTGGGCCAGCATGGTTGCGCCCACTTCAGGAATATCGTCAATAGGACACGCCACAAAATTAAGCGTGTGGTCAATAAAACCACTGTCCATTAGCCATTGGTGCATGTCGGCTTTGTTTTTTAGATGTTGGATCACCTGTGGGGGCAGGCCATAGCGCGTCCATTCGATCTGATCGCTTAGTTCAATATCAGTTAGGCGAATATAGGGCAAAAACAACGCTCGCCGAATGCCTAATTTGGCCAGATCGGTGGTGTTATGGATGGGGGTAAAGTGCATTCCGGCTACTTCGCCACGATAGTCTAGCTGTTGGGCCACTTCGGCGGGGGCATCGGCCAGAACAAACACAGGTACATTTGGAAGATAAGGGACATGATCGGCGGCGCGGCTATTATAATGGTGGCCGACCGCATCGGTAATATGGTCGGCGGCGGCACACAGCACGCCTTGTCGGCCCGCCACATTATGCCACGCGACAATTGCATCAATAGAGTGGAGCAGATGATCCATAACACTTCAGCCGTTTCAATTGGTACACCATGCAAACACCTCTATTATAGCAATCTTGATGATGGTGATGTTTAGTCGCTTTTTACAATCGGACGATTGCTAAGTAGCGTGGGTTTATTAAGTTTGTAAAATTTATTTAATGAAAACCTTTTTCATGATATGCTAACGACTCAATCAACATTATATGCTGATACAGCAATTTGGTGGTATCGCATGTCATTGTTTAATAGCAATGGATCATCATAATCACCTGCATTTATGGAGGGTTTTCAATGTTTATAGCAAAACGGGGTATTCATCTTACTATTTTGGGGCTGTTGTGTGTGGCACTGATTGGTGTTTTGTCGCTGCAACAACCGTCGTCAGCAGATGCGCTAGATAGCTTGCGCTTTGAAGGCATTGCCGAAGGAACCCGCGCCGGAAATTTGGGCTTGCCGGGTGTGCATTTCGAGGGCCGCACGTTGATTCGTGGGGGCGAAGAAGTTTGGGAAGTACGCGATATTTACCTAGAGAACAATTTCTATTTGTCGGACAATGTGCTGTTATCGCCTATCTTCGCCAATCGCCGTATCTTCCGTTTATCGGGATTGTTTATGACGTTTGATGAGCCACAAACCTATTATTATTACACTTTTGGCACGGTGGGGCCGCGCACGGC
>CAZLPC010000339.1:0-4007 GCA_964561305.1 uncultured Anaerolineae bacterium | reverse complement strand
ATTCAACCACAAGAACCCTCTCAAGAACAAATCGTAGCTGCGCTACAGCAACTGTACATACAATTGGGCGAGGATGGGTTGCGGGCGCAATTACAGGCAGGGGGTGTTCCTGATGATCAAATTGAAGCGATTATCATGTTGTTGAAGGGGGATGCTTAAGGCGGCGCTGGCGGGGCTGTGACGCATGACCTCACCCCCAACCCCTGACAGGGGTGGGTTTTTCGGAGCGACTACATGCGGTCGGCTTAACCTCACCCCTACCCACTTCCGTGCCACCATCGCCGCCTTCAATCAACGAGCGCAAAAAGCCTGTTTTGCGGTCGGCTTTGCGCCCGTTGCCACCTTCATCGCCACTACCAACGGCGAGGAGTATGTGGTGCTGATGTTAGCGTGCTAGATAGCTTACTCGATGCCGCGAATGGGCGTAAGCGGAACGACGCTGCTGTATGGAACCCACACATAATCGCGCCCGCCAACAAACAACGCCACCCATGTTTGGGTGTCTAGGGTGGTTACTGCTGTCACCACATAGGTATCAAAGCCATTGCCGTCCACGTCTTGGGGCAGGCTAAAGGGTTGTGCCTCGCCACCGGCCACGCCGAAGGGTTGCACAGGGCTGGCGGTATTAATCTGCACCAAACCTAAATGAGGAATACCCACGCTGGGGGATAGCTCACCGATGGGTAGACTGAGATATTCATTGACGGTTTGGGGACAACTGCCATACGCGCCAAAGCACGAGAACACCACAACATTGCCGCCGGGAGTATCGCTGCAATTATACGCGATAAAAAACTCGGCAGTATCGGCGGCAGACGGTGGTGTTTCACCGATATAGGCATAGCCACCAATCAGCGTACCTTCGGGCTGCGCGGCCCCATTTATATTATAAGTAGGAAATGTACCACTAAAATCATCGAGGCTGGTGCTTTGCTCAAATTGGTCTAACACCTCAGTTTCGGTGGTCATCAGGCCATACTCGCGGGTGGCTCCTACGGTGGTTAGCGTAAGCGTTAGGCTTGCATCGGCACAATCTGCAATGGTCGCCAAGGCCACGCCTTGGGCGGTGGCGGCGGCGTTAGCAGTGCGCGGAACCATTGAGAGAGCAACAACCGAAAGTACCAGAATTACAAGAGCAGTCAATATTCTTTTCATCTTCTTGTGTCCTTTAATGAATTGACTTCCATTACTTTGGACTTGCTTGTATTGCTTGACCTCACCCCTAAGTCCCCTCTCCAAATCGCTGTGCTGGAGAGGGGACTTTCACGTCTCCCAGAGCGGGTTTTGCTCCCCTTCTCTTTTGGCCGGGGGATGTGGTTTGGTGACAAACAGAAGGCAAACACGATTGCGGATTACCGTCGCACTAAAGTCGCCTGTGGCCGCTCCCACAGAACCCACTGATGAACCTTGAAAAAATAAATGTGCTACGCTCTTGGAAACGGGTCGGATTGTATCCGACACCTACGACATGGCGCGGCCGTGCGGGATTCGCAGGGTCTAGATATATCTCGACCGCCGCTATCCGCGGCCCGATTTAGATTCATGGTTCATCAATGCGTTTTCAGATCACCATTGGGTTTTAACCCATTGAAAGAGCTTTTTTAACTGTAGCACACTTATAATTCACTGCATAGCAAGCCTAAAACACGATTTCCTATCAAGTGTCAACGGATAACTACCAACAACTCTCAACTGTCGCAAAATTATGTTCTAGGCTAAAATTGATCCATAAGCGCCCTTCCCCATCACAGCGTGGTGATAGGCGATAAGAATCGTAGACTGATCGTACCATAGACAGATAGCTAAAGACGAAAGCGCCAACGCCGTGTGTGAACCTACACACCAACCCTACCCAAGCAAGGTCGCACGATCATGAGTGCCGGGCCCAGCGTTCGCCTGCTTAACAATCGCTATTTCATCCATGGCGTGTTGGGCGAAGGCGGCATGGGGGTGGTGTATCGGGCCACCGACCGCCTCACCGACCGCCCCGTGGCCCTGAAGCAAGTGACGGTTAACCCTGCCGACCTGCTGACCAGCTTTGGCAGCGCCGAAAACAGCCTGTTGCTGGCCCAAGAGTTCCGCTTGTTGTCGGGCTTGCGCCATCCGCACATCATCAGCGTGCATGATTATGGTTTTGATGCCGACAAGCAGCCATTTTTCACCATGACGCTGCTGCAAAACGCCACGCCCATCACCGAAGCGGCCCAAAACGCCACGCCCGCCACCATCCTACGCTGGATCAGCGAGGTGGTGCAGGCCTTGCGCTATCTGCACCAGCATGGCATTTTGCACCGCGACCTAAAGCCGTCTAACATCTTCATTCAAGATGACCGCGCCTATGTGCTAGATTTTGGCTTGGCCATAGACCAGCCTCAAAAAATCGAGCTGGTGGGTACGGTGGCCTATATGTCGCCCGAAAGTCTGCTGGGGCAGCCCACCACCGCCCGCAGCGATTTGTATGCGCTGGGGACCGTGGCCTATGAGTGCTTTACAGGTGAACATCCGCTTGATCTAAAGGCCAACATTGCCCGCCTTATTTCGTTTATTTTAGACGAGAAGCCAGATGCCGAACGGCTGGCGGCCAGTGTGCCATGGCCCGAGGTGGCCGCCGTCGTGCTGCGCTTGCTCGAAAAAGACCCCGCCGACCGCTATCCGGATGCCGACGCGGTGTTGATGGCGCTGCACGCCACCGATACCGTCCGTAACAGCACCCACATCGCCACCGAAAACGCCGCCATCCGCGAGAGCTATCTGCAAGCGGCCAAATTCATCGGGCGCGAGGACGAACTGAACCAACTGGGCTTGGGGCTGCGCCACAGCCAAGATCAACAAGGCAGCGCGTGGCTGGTGGTGGGCGAAAGCGGCATTGGCAAAAGCCGCCTCATCGAAGAAATTCGCATTCGGGCGCTGGTAGAGGGGTTTGCGGTGGTGCGCGGCCAAGCCATCGAAAACGGCAGTGACCCCCTGCAAACATGGCGCGATCCCCTGCGGGCCTTATGCTTGCACACGCATATCACGCCCGAAGAAGCCGCCATTTTGCGCCCCATTGTGCCCGATATTGAGACCCTGTTGGGCCAGCCTATTGGGCCCATGCCGCCCCTAGACCCCAACCAAGCCGAAAAACGCCGCATCGAAACCATTGTTAACATTATTGCTCGGCAAACCGCGCCCTTGTTGCTGATCTTAGAAGATGTGCAGTGGGCCTCGGCCAGTGCGGTGGCCGTGATGACGCATTTACGGGCGGCCCTAGCCGACTTGCCAGTGCTGTTGGTGGCCACGCTGCGGACGGATGAGGGCATGGAAATTGCCGCCGTCTTCGAGCAATGGCAGAAAATCACATTACGGCGCTTCTCGGCGGCCCAATTGGCCCAATTGTCGGCGGCCATGCTGGGCGACCAAATCGGCAACCAGCCCGACCTCCTCGCCTTCTTGGGCAAAGAGACCGAGGGCAACGTGTTTTTTGCCACCGAAGTGATGCGGGCGCTGGCCGAAAAAGCGGGCGACTTGCGGAATATCGAAAACATTAGCCTGCCCAAGCAAATTATGTCAGAAGGGATTGAGGTGGTGGTGCGGCGGCGCTTGCAACAGATTCCGGCCAGCGGCCAACCCCTGTTGCAACTGGCAGCAGTGGCCGGCAGACGGCTAGACTTGCGCGTGTTGGCCCATCTATACGAGCAACCACTGGACGAGTGGTTGGCGCTGGGCGCGGCGGCCAATGTGTTCGACATCATAGACGACCACTGGCGCTTTGCCCACGACAAACTGCGCGAGGTGATGCTGGCCGATATTGCCCCCCACCACTTGCCGACGCTGCACGCCACCATTGCTGCCGCCATTCAAGCCTGCTATCCCGACGACCCTACCCATCTGGTTGCGCTGGCCTATCATTTTGAGGCAGCCGCCGACCTGAACCAAGCGGGATTCTATGCGTTTAAGGCCGCCCAACACGCGCTGCACACCGCCGCCCGCCCCGAAGCGATTGAACTGGCCCAACGCGCCGCCGCGCA
>CAZLPC010000338.1:0-4022 GCA_964561305.1 uncultured Anaerolineae bacterium | reverse complement strand
AGCCACGTTTTCATTGGGGATTGTTTGAAGATCACCTGTAGGACTGTCACTTGGGATGAGGAGCACTTGGCCGGCATAAACGCGGGTTGGGTCTGCTATGCCATTGGCGGCTGCTAATTCATTGACGGTAATACCGTAGCGTAGTGCGATCCGAAATAAATTTTCGCCGGCTTGCACGGTGTGGCGTTGGCCGCTGTCTTGTGCTTGGCTAACAGTTGTGCTATCAAACACACCTGCCACAATCAATAGTGCAAGAATGAGAAGCACCCCAAATTTAGAAAACCGTGAAAATTTTGCTCTGTTCATCTTCTAAAAGCCCTTTTTATGTTGATTTATTTGTTGGTTTTGATGGATCGCTTTCCTCAAACTATCCCATGCCTTGACAGATTGTGCAAGTCGTGCAAAGCTATTTGCAGAAATTTGCATATTTGCAAATATGGACAAATGCGATGGAACTTATTTTTTCACCCCCTCAAATCACGGTGCAATTTCGCACCTCGCTTTTTCATAGTGTAATGACCGTCATCGGCCTATTGCATGTTGGCGAGCGCCTAGAGGGCCTTAGTGATTGGTTGTTGCAAACCGAGGCCCGCCTGACAGCAACAGATCGAGACGTTTTGAACGCCTTAAGTATGCTTAATCTATTGGCTACAGGAGTGCAAGGCTATGTGATTGATAGCGTGCCCGTCGATAGCCCGGCTAATACCGATTTTGCAGCGTTATATGAGCATCTTGTTAATATAGACACGGCGGCTTTGCAAAAGGTTGCATTGCAATCGGTTCGAGAATCGTTTGAAAGACAGCAGATTCTGGATAAAGGGGAAAGCGTGCCCCATGAACACGGCGCTTTGTCGGCTGTTCTAGAACGCGCCTATCGGCATATTGCAGAAAAGTGGGAGCCGCCGCTACGTCTGACGCTATCGCCGCCCGCCATGGCCGATTTGCTGCTGGATGCGCGGGCTATGCATGAACATCTTTTGGATGGTGTGGCTCATGTTTGGGAGCATCTTTATCATGAGCAAGCACCCCTCGACATGCGCCAGCATCAGCAAGCAGTACGCTATCACAACCAGCAACCTCACTCGGATGATTTGCGCTTGTCTATGCGGGCCATAACGGGGCGGGCTTTGCCCGAACGCTTGCAAGAACTGATTCCAACAGTGCGTTATGTAAACTTGATCCCAACGAGCCACATTGGGGCCCACATGACAGTTTCTATGTTGGGTGATAAGTGGTGGCTGGGCTTTAATGCCAATTTAGTGCCTGCCGAACGCGCCCACACCTCTTTTTCACCAGAACTGTATCCGGTGTTAAAAGCCTTGGCCGATGAAACGCGCCTAAAGATGGTTGCATTGTTAACCGAGGGCGAATTTAATGTGGGGGAAATTGCCGATGCACTAAGTTTGACACAATCTACAGCATCGCGTCATTTGAACTTGCTGGCAAAGACGGATTTGTTATTGACGCGGCGCGATGGAACCATGCGATATTACACCCTTAATCATAGTACGTTGCAAGAAGTTAGCGAACGGCTTGGCCAGATGGCTCTGTCTGAACAACCTAAACGAGAAGAGAGCAAAGCATGAGTAATTTTGAAGCATGGAAGCGCATGATGGCATATTTGCGTCCCTATTGGCTATGGACAGGGACAGCAGCGATTGGCTTGGTTGGGGGCACGGTCTTGATGATCGCAATTCCAACAATTCTGCGCGATGTGATTGATATTGGACTGGAACGGCGCGACTCGCAATATATGTTTTGGGCGGGTGCATTAATTGTAGGCTTGGGCATTATACGTGGCTTTATGGGTTATCTGGCGCGGTTTTATGGCGAAAAGCTGTCGCACCACATTGCTTATGATGTTCGTAACCAAGTCTATAACAAGGTTCAAAATCTTTCGTTTTCATATCACAATCAGTCACATACTGGCACAATTATCACCCGTGCTATCAGCGATGTAGATGAAATGCAGCGTTACTATGCGTTTGGCTTGTTAGATGGCATGAATGTGATTTTGCTATTGTCGGGCGTGTTTGTGGTGATGTTGGCACAAAGCCCGTTGCTGACACTGGTTGCGTTGGGCCCATTGTTGCCAATGATCTGGATGTCGGCCAAATTTGCCTCTGATGTTGAACCGCGCTGGAAAGCGGTAATGGATCGGGTGCAAGTGTTGAGCGACCAACTGCAAGAGAACGCAATTGGCGCACAAGTGGTGCGTGCATTTGCCCGCGAAGAATATGAAGTGCAAAAATTTTCAAATGCCAATCGTAAGCTCTATGATGATCAATTGGATTTGATCACGCGCTGGGTTACTTACTTGCCCGCTAGCGGTTTTGTGGTGTCGTTATCGGTGGCATTTGTGTTGTTTTTTGGCGGGCTGATGCATCAGGCCGGTACAGGCGGAGTAACCGTTGGTATGATCGTGGCGTTTAATGCCTACGTGTTGATGTTGGGTCAACCACTTCGGTTTGTAGGCTTTATCATTTTGTTGGTAACACAAGCTATTGGCAGCGCCCAACGGGTGTTTGAAATTTTAGATGAACCCGTTGAGATTGCCAGCAAGCCCGATGCCAAACCCATGCCCACCATTAAAGGCCATGTGAAGTTTGAGAATGTGTCGTTTGCCTATGTGGATGCGCCCAATCGTCCGGTGCTAAAAGACATTAATCTCGACATTAAACCCGGCCAAGTTGTCGCCTTTTTGGGCAAAACCGGATCGGGTAAAAGCACGCTCATTAATTTGCTGATGCGCTTTTATGATGCGACTGAAGGGCGTGTGACAATTGATGATATAGATGTGCGCGATGTGGAACTGCAAAGCCTACGCAAGCAAATTGGCTTGGTGTTGCAAGAGTCTATGTTGTTTTCGGCTACTATCCGCGAAAACATCGCCTATGGCAATCCTAGTGCTACTGAAGCTGAGGTGATTGCGGCCTCTAAAGCGGCTAATGCCCACAACTTTATCATGGAGTTTCCAGATGGGTATGAAACTGAACTGGGCGAACGCGGTATAACCCTGTCGGGTGGCCAGCGTCAACGGGTTTCGATAGCACGCGCTTTGTTGATCGATCCGCATATTTTGATTTTAGATGACTCAACCAGTAGCGTAGATACCAAGACCGAGTTCGAGATTCAAGAGGCGCTTAATCGGCTGATGGAAAATCGCACCACGTTGATTATTGCTCAACGGCTGACCAGCGTGCAGCAAGCCGATCAAATTGTGGTGTTAGATCACGGGAATTTGGTAGAAATTGGCACACACCAAGAGTTGCTTGATTTGGATGGACACTATGCTGAGATTTATCGGTTGCAACTGGCCGATCAAGATAAGCTGAAGCATGAGCTATTGGGGCTAGAAGCTATGAAATCTACTGTTAATGGCAAACAGCCAGCCGATGCAAACGTGCAACAACAGCCCATTATCAGCAGCGGAGACTAGAAAGCGCAAGGATAATTTAAGATGGCATTCTATGAAGAAGAGTACAAAAAAGCATTCGACTGGACAGTAACCAAGCGCCTGTTTGGGTATCTGAAGCCACACCGCCGCCGTATCACTATCTCAATTCTTGGCGCTTTAATGACTGTGCTTGCCAACATCATTGGGCCGCCTATGGTGGGCTATGCCGTGGACAGAGGCATTGAAGAAGGCAATATGAGCCTTGTCGGGATGGCTGTCTTTGGCTATATCATTATACAAGCCGTGGGTTTGTTGGGCTTTCGGGTACAGCTTTCTAGCATGGCTGTGGCTGGTCAAAGCATTATCCAACAATTGCGCGATGAACTGTTTGAGCATTTGCAAGATTTATCGGTGTCGTTCTTTTCGCGTTATGAAGTGGGGCGCTTGATTGCGCGGATCATTAGCGATGTCAATGTGCTGCGCGAAGCGATTACTTTTGCCGTAGTGGGGGCGTTCCGCGACTTTCTGATTTTGGTGGGCATTATCATCACCATGATGATCATCAACTTACCCCTTACAGGCGTGGCATTTGTGGTGGTGATTGTCTTGAGCATTATTGCCAATT
>CAZLPC010000337.1:0-4029 GCA_964561305.1 uncultured Anaerolineae bacterium | reverse complement strand
TTGTTTGATGAGGAATTTGAATATCTACAATATGAAGACGGTTTTGCTGATGCCCTGACTATTGTTCAGGAAGGCTTGACTGAAGCGTTTACGGTTGATGCCATTATCGAAAATGATGAACAGCGCAAGGCGATATTTGGGATGTTATTCATACTATTTGAGCAATGCCTTAACTCAGAATGGGAAGTGCTGTTTGAATCAATTGAAGATGCTATTGTAACCAACATTCAGCCCAAAGATGCGCTCCAAATACGCCAATTTATTATGGCGCGTATGAATCATCGCTCAAAAATATCAGGAAATAGCCATATCTATGCCAACCTACTGATCCGGCTGGACACGTTAGAAAATGTTGATCCTGAAGTAACACTTCAGCGCCTGCGCGAACAAGGCTTATATCAGCATCTATTAGATAAACTGCTTGATTTAAAACGCATAGATGAAGCAATGGCTTTAATTGACGAGCAACTCAAAAAGAATACTACGCCTTATCCCAACTATTATTCAAGGGAGATTAGTCCCACTTATGCCATGCACGTTTTACAGGCAAAGGGCTATAGTGACCAAGCAATTGCTATTGGCGAAAAACAGTTGGGGCTGGGCTATGATGACACAATTGTTAGTTTGTTGCAGGCACTTTATCGCTCACAAAATAATTTCAAAGGCGAGCAAGACCTAGCATTACGGCGATTCTATCAGCGATTATCAGTAGAGTCTTTTATAGAGTTGAAAGACATTGCCACAAAAACTGGCCAATGGCCAGCACTGTTTCCACCCATTTTGCAACATTTAGAAAAATTGCAGAAAAGCAATCTCATCATCCGTATTTATCTAAACGAAAAAGATTTTGCAGCAGCGATACACCTATATAACAGCCTGCCTAAAGCCTCGACCAAGGAGTATGATTATGCGTTTTTAGGATGGCAAATTGCCCAAGCAGCACGCTTCGATTACCCTACGTTTGCCCTACCCTACTACATAGATAAAATTCATTTACTCATCGCCAAGCGCTCGCGCCCGTCTTATGCCGAAGCGATACACCTGTTAAAACAGGTTCAAGAAATTTATGAGGCTGATGGGGACATAGATAGCTTCTATGCAGTAATTGACGGGCTGAAGTCTCAGTATAGTACCCTGCGTGCCTTTCATGATGAATTAAGAAAAGCAGGGCTAAATTCCTGATAGTAAACGTATGTAAGCGGTCATTTAAGCGAAGTTGTGTCAATCACTGGTTTCACTATACTGTGAAGTATCGTGATTTTTATATTGCATAAGGGGGATATGACCTAATGCTGAAAAATATCTCGTTTCATAATGTACAGCGTGGCGTTTCGGCGCTGTTAATCGCTCTTTTCCTGATAGGGGTTGTGTTTTATCAAGCACCTACCCAAGTGGCTGCCCAAGATGGGCAGAATTTACCGTTCGACTCCTTACAACTGGGCGTTGTAACCGGCCCCCAAGGCGTGGTTTTTAACTTTTTGGGCAATGCAGGCGATGCCATCGAAATCCAAACTGCTGGACTCAACAATTTCGCACCTGTTATTATTTTGCAGGGTCCCGACCGGGCTGTTTTAGCCCAAGAAATCAACGCTGGGAGCACTGATGATGCCACACTAAGCGCGACATTGCCCAGCACTGGCATCTATTTTATTGTTGTCACGGGGGTTAATAATACGGTTGGCCAGTTTACAATCCTGCTAACACGCGGCCTTCCGCCCGGCTTTCCACTGACACCCAATGGCATCACTGAAGGCATTGCAGCCCCTACTATCCCACAAATTTACTATGATCTCCCACTCGATCAGATCAATAATACACGGGTCGAGGTGCGTTCTCAGACGCTAGGCTATAGCCCACAAATTACTGTTTTTGGATCAGATGGCACAGTGATTGCGCTGATTGGTGGCAATCGGGCGCTATCGGGCGCACTAGAGTTTGGCCCCGGCACCGAAATTTTGAAAGTTTTGGTAGCCATTGGCGAGTTTCAAAATCAAGCCAACTTCCAAGTGTTATGGACACTTGTCAACCCCAACGAGGGCAGCCCCATTATCACGCCCGAACCGGGCCAACCCACTGGCTCTACAACAACTGGTGGCTGCCAAATTACCCCCAACAGCAGCAACCCGGTCAATGTACGCGCTGGCGGCTCAACTGATCATCCGCAAGTCGGCGTATTACAAGCCAACCAATCGGCAGCCGCCACTGGCATCAGTGCTTTAAATGGTGGCTGGTTTGAAATTCAGTTGTCCAATGGTGTCGTGGGCTGGGTAGCCAGCTTTGTCGTAACGACCTCGGGCAATTGCAGTGGCTTGCCGACCAAGTCCTTCCCACCAGCACCAACAGGTGGAACAGGGCCAACTGGGCCAACCAATACACCGGGCGGGCCAACTTCTACACCCACCGTAACCCCAACCCAAGGCATAGGCCCCACTTCAACCGCAACTGCAACCCTAGGTCAGGGCCAACCCACGCTTGCACCCACTGCGACCGCAACCGCAACAACGGCTGTACAAATAGCCCCACCCGACCAACAACAAATTTTCTTTGAATTAGATATCAGTGGCTCACCTTCCCAGCGTTCTGTGACCGTGAGCGATGTTATTTCATACCCCAATGGTGATACTGCCGACCGCGTCCGCTATGAAGTAACGGGTTTCAGTTCAGTCGTCTTCAGTGCTAGAGTGCTTGTGACCGTAACATGCAGCGGGCCGGGTGCTGAAAATGCGCGAATTGCGTCGAATTTTGGGCGCACACCCAACCAACCTTGCGTTGGTTACTCCAGAACCTTCACACATACCAACGATTCAGATTTCCAGAACCATGAAATTTGGCTCGAAAGCGGTAACAATGCTTTTGTAACATGGACACTTACTGCTACCCTTCTTGACTAAGCATTGCCATATTCAACAAAAACAGGGACGTGCTGTCCCTGTTTTTGTTTCAACCTACTTCAGCAACGCCGCCACTGCTTCTGATGTATTGACAGGTTGTTGGCAAACAAATTCTTGGCAGATATACACAGTTGGTTGCTCGTTGCGCAGTGGGCGCTGTGATAAAAGTGCGGGCTGAAGATCATCGGCTGGTATTGGTGATAACGCAGTAATGACTAGCGGACGATAGGGATGCTGAATGGTGTGCAGCAACGCACGAGTGGTGTCGGCGTGCGGATCACCAATGACAGCCACTTCTTGTATGCCATGCGCCACCAACCCCAACGCCGACAAAGCTGTACCAAACGCGCTAGGGTACTCTTGCATCGCTGCCGATAGTGTACCTAACAGGTTTTCGGCTGCTTCCCGATAACGCTGCTCTGCTGTATAGCCAAACAAGCGGGCCCAGTTATAGGCCATCAAATTGCCCCCTGCGGGCGTGGCGTTATCTTGAATGGAGCGGGGGCGGGCCACTAGCGTTTCGTGGGTATCACTGGTGTCATAAAGCGTTCCATCACTGATGAAATGCGTCAAAACATCGTCGGCTAGGCGCACCGCTTCAATAAACCACCGCGTTTCAAACGTGGTCTGATATAATTCTACCAAGCCGTCAATGAGATTGGCATAGTCTTCTAAATAACCTAAAATCTTGCTTTCGCCACCTTCAGCGTGGCGCTTATGAGTACGATACAGCCGACCATCAGAGGTTTGCAACTCGCGTAGTACAAAGTCGGCATTTTGTTGTGCAATAGCGCGATAATTGTCGTCATCAAACACCCGTGCTGCTTCAGCAAATGCTGCTAGCATCATGCCGTTCCATGCTGTCAACATTTTTTCGTCACGGGCAGGCTTAATGCGTTTTTCTCGATGATCGAACAACACTGGTCGAATGCGTGCGGCAAGGCTAGTCAATTCATCGCGGCTCATGTTTTGTGTCGCGGCGATGTCATCAAGTTCAATGAGACGGTTGGGGATGTTATAACCCTCAAAATTACCGCCTTTGCTGATGTCATAAAGTGCCATAAACGCCGCGATTTCAGCTTCAGAAAATTCATCGCCCAACACCTGTTCAAGCTCTTCGGGTATCCAGACAAAAAAT
>CAZLPC010000336.1:1753-4038 GCA_964561305.1 uncultured Anaerolineae bacterium | reverse complement strand
AACGTGGCCGGGGCCTATTGGAAACGACCCAGCCAATGGCTTTACTATCATCTGCTAGACGGCGATATTGCCAGCAACACACTCTCTTGGCAGTGGGTGGCGGGCACGTTTAGCAGCAAAAAATATTATGCCAACCAAGACAACCTTAACAAATTTAGCGGCATCAAACAGCACGACACCTTCTTAGACCTGACCTATGATGAACTGCGCGAAAAAATGTATGACTTGCCCACCGCGTTGCGCCCCGCTGCCGAGCTAGACCTGCAAACGCCACTGCCCACCCCCAAGCCTATCGAACTTGATCCTGCCAAGCCGCTGTATCTGTATCATGCGTGGAGCCTTGACCCCAACTGGAAAACCCAGATCGATGCCGAGCGTGTGCTGGTGCTAGAGCCATCGCACTTCAGCCGCTACCCCATCGGCCAAAACCGCCTCAACTTCATTTTGGCGCTGGCCAAAAACATCCCCACTATCAAGCTATTTGTCGGCGAGTATCATCAAGTGCCGGGCCTAAAAGACGCGCCAGAAGTCGTTTTTCAGGCGCATCCGGCGGTCAATCATTGGCGCGGCTATGCCACTGGGCCGGTGTGGCTGTTTCCACAACTGCCCCAAAAAATGTATGGCAGCTTTTTTGCTTATTGGAAGAAGGCCCAACGCTATCTTTAGCGAAGCGGGCGGCACATGTGCCGCACCCTACAAACCGCATAGACGTGCCATTGTAGAGGTGAGCATACTATACATTCACATTGATATAACGCCGATTCGCTTATTTCAAGCAAGCGCATTCACGCTACTACGCCGCAAAGTAGCCCGATTCAGCAACAATCTCGTCGGCGGGCAAGAAGGTAGCCGCCTCAATGCTGTTGCCGGTGCGCTCTAGATATGCCTTCACCACCTGATAGCCAATGGCATAGCCACCATAAAGGGGCATCCCCACCTTTTCAAAGCCAAAATGATCAGCCCAATAGTCGCCAAAAATGTAGCCGCGCACCACATCGAAACCTGTGCGATTGATGCCCTCGCGCATGATGGCTTTGGCCACGGCCAAGTCGTCGGCACTGGTTTCGGTGGCAAAAAAGGTGATCGCGCCTTCGCCAAATATCGATGCCGCAAAGGCCTCGGCTGTCCCTTCTAGCACAATGTAGTCGGCAACGCTGATATTGGGGAAGTTCCATGGCGTGGCGCGTTGGCGGATGAGATGGTGCATTTCGTGGGCGATAAGGCCGCCCAGTTTGGGCAGGTTATCATCGGTCACTGTGTCAAATTGGCCGATAATGCGCGGCTGCATCCAGTCTATCGCACCCGTATAGCCGCGCATCGCTTTGTCCGACTTGTCGGGATCGCCCACGACCAACCATCCGGTTATTTTTTCAATGCCTAAGCGATCACTATAGGGCGCAAAACGCTGTGCAGCGGCTTGCATGGCGGCGGCCCCAGTGGCCCACGCATCGGCCGCTTTAAGGGCCGCCAGTGTCGGTGGCTCAGTGGTCAGTTGGTCGGGCAACAGCCAGTTCCATGCCCGCGCCCCCGCCAACGGATCGTCGCTGCCATTGGGCAAATAGGCGGTCATCATGCGGTGCATATCGGTCCATGGCCTCACAAAATGCTGAAGATAAAGCTGTTCCCGCTCAGAATCTGTGTTGGCCGCCATTACCGCATCATAAAAATGATCGGTGCGGATAAATTCGGTTTGCATTGTCGGTATCCTTGAATTTAGTCTGGATGTTGCTCTCGAAAAATGCGATAGGCAACCGCCGCAAAGTCTTGCAAAGCAGCATCGGCCATCTTGAAGTCGGGTGGCATAAGCGCATAATCGGCATACATCGCGTCCAGTGTGCCTTCTAGGGCCCTATCGCCGTGTGTAAACTGAAAGAGTAGCTGGTGCATTTGGGCCGCCACCGCTTGCACCTCTGCCACATGCGGATCTCGGTCTTGCAGGGCGGCAAACGCATCATAGACGGCCTGCCATGCTTGGGCGGATTGGGCCACTTGCTCGGGCCCAAAAGTCGGGTGCAGCTCGGCCAATTTTTGGCGGGCAATGGCATCGTAGTAACCCGCTAGCCACGCTTGCGCCTCGTCCGAAGCCGTTAGCCCTCGGATAATAGCGGCAATCACGCTAGGATCGGGCGCGTCGAGCGCATCCACCGCCGCAACTACCTGCCCCAGTGCCGCCAAGATCGCTTGCAAGCGCTCAATTTGGGCTTCGATAGCGTGTTGCTGCATAGCCAAAGACTCGCGCAGGCTATAGTCCGTGCTATCCAACACCCCCCGAATATGACGCAGTA
>CAZLPC010000336.1:1179-1743 GCA_964561305.1 uncultured Anaerolineae bacterium | reverse complement strand
GCAATTCGCCCTCGCCATACAGCCGATGCCCCCCACTGCTGCGGTCGGCGGGCGACAACAAGCCAATGTCATCATAATGATGCAGTGTCCGCACGCTGACCCCCGTCAGCCGCGCCAAGTCATTTACCCGATACATATTCGCTGCTCTTTCGTTTCACAAAGAATAGGCTACATCATCACGTAACGTCAGGTTCAAGGGGTACTTTTGTTTGTATTTTGTATAGGAGACATCAAAAATGGGCGACACGCAGGTGCCGCCCGTGGTCTATGCGTTATTCCAACACGCACACATTGGTGTTTTCTTCAATGAAGGCCTCGCCTGCTGTGCAATACAAAGCAATCGCAACACCCGCGCACGCATTGGTCTCGGTATTATGCAGCTCATAGCGCCATACCGTTTTCGCCGGCAGAGCTTGGCCGGCCCGTTCGCCCGTCGGATAGTTGGGCACTTCATCTAGTGTGCTGTTAGAAATATAAGGGAGCGCAAAAGAAATCGGCTGAATTTGTGCTTCTGGTGCCGAAACCGCGATACGCTGGCTATGGTAAATCTCGCCGTCGTCTTCC
>CAZLPC010000336.1:0-1169 GCA_964561305.1 uncultured Anaerolineae bacterium | reverse complement strand
TTCCACCACCAACAGCATCACATATTCTGTATCGGCCATGGGTATTGCAAGCTCGATAACAACCCGCGCTTCATCCACCGCGCACGATGCCCGTGTGGCGGTTGGGCCCAAGCGTTCACCATAGCTAGTGCGCACCCGTGGCGTGCCAGAAACATTCGGTATGTCCATAATGTCCAGTTGACCCGTGGCCACATCATAGCCCGCCAGCAAGCGCGTGCCGTCCCCACTTAGTGCCACCACACCCACATTGTCGGGCGCTACAGCGGCGGTGGTGGCGGGCTGCCAAAGGGTGGTGTCCCACACCACCACCGTCGCCCCCTCGGCTGCCGCATCTAGTGGTAGCGCCACGCTGACCAAGGCCGCACCACGCCACAACAGCCGACTGATGCCGACATTATCGTCAGGGGTATGGGCGATGCTTTGCACAAGTTCTAGGGTGTTGTTATCGCGCTGCCAAATTTGAATGGCAGTGCCAAATCCTAGCGCCAACTTGCGATCATCGTCCGACCAAGCCAGCGTAAAGGTGCTGGTGGCGGCGGCATCGGCGGGGCGCTGGATGGTCTTAATCAAGCTAAATTCGCCACCTTCGCCCACATGCCAAACCAACACCCTATCGTACCGCGCCACTGCCAAATAAGAGCCATTGTGGCTCCATGCCAGCGCCAAAATAGGCACATCATCAGACACATCGGCAAGCACAGCAATGTCATTTGTCGAGTTCTGGCGTGTAGCGCCCAGAAAGCTCCAGCGTTCTAGTTGGTTATCAAAAGCCACCGATATATCAAACACTGCCGGCCAATCTATGACCACGGGATGGGGCCATGTTAGGTCTAGTTCAAAGCGGCTTGGTTGGGCGGGGTCTTGCACATCATACACCGCCACAGCAGCGAGGCCATCGGGGGTACGCAGGGGTACAGCCACAAACGTGCTATAAGCGTTCCAAATAGGTTGCCCAACCACCGTCGCATTGGGAATCAGCATTTTGGACTGCATTTGCCCGGCTGTATCCAGTAACAGAAAGCGGGCTTGGTCGGGTGCAGCGTTAATAAACACCGCAATAAATGCGCCGTCTACGCTCCATGCTGCTCGCACGTGGGGCGTGGCGGGGTCGGCTTGGGCGTGGATGGGCCGCACCGCCCCCACCGCCAAAACCAAGCCCAACGCGATCA
>CAZLPC010000335.1:635-4048 GCA_964561305.1 uncultured Anaerolineae bacterium | reverse complement strand
GCGCGATCCGGCACAACAGACTTGGCCCTGATTAAACCATATCGCATCCACCAAACCCTCAACAGCGCTATCTTGGTCGGCATCTTCAAAAACGATAAACGGTGATTTACCGCCCAGTTCTAGCGCTAGCTTTTTGCCTGTGCCCGCCGTTACGCGCCGAATGATGCGCCCGACATTGGTCGAACCTGTAAAGGCGATTTTGTCGAAGTCGGGGTGTTGGGTGATCAGTGCGCCCGTTTGGTCGCCGCCTGTAATGATATTCAGCACACCGGCGGGCAAGCCTGCCTCGCTCACAATTTCGGCGAACAACAGCGCTGATAAATTGGTGTGAGGGGCGGGCTTAATCACCACGGTGTTGCCCATCGCTAGGGCGGGTGCAATCTTCCACGACAACATCAATAATGGGAAGTTCCACGGGATAATTTGCCCAACCACACCCACTGGCTGATAATCGGCTAGTTCGGTTTCCATCAGTTGGGCCCAGCCGGCATGATGATAAAAATGCCGCGCCACTAACGGCACATCAATATCACGGGTTTCACGGATAGATTTGCCATTATCCATGGACTCAACAACGGCCAGCAACCGTTGATGTTTTTGAATGTTGCGGGCAATGGCATATAGATAGCGAGCGCGAACATGGCCGCTGGTTTGGCTCCAACCCTCGAAGGCTGCCCGCGCAGCCTTTACGGCCATGTCTACATCGTCGGCATTGGCATCGGCTACTTCTGCCAATACATCACTGTTGGCAGGGTTGATAGATTTGATATATTGCTCATTGCTAGGTGCAACCCAAGCCCCGTTGATAAACAAATGAAATTTGCGGTTATGCGCCTCTAGCCATGTATTGGCAGCAGCCGACGATTCTGGCGCGGGGCCATAGTCCATGGTTTTCATCAATTCTAAGATGTTCATGACATCCAAAACCTCTCTCTAAAATCACTTATAGCGGGGGTTTGTTATAGGTTTGCAGCGCCAACACCACTTGGGTCACAAAATAGTCAGCATCATCTATGGACAAGAACAAATCGCTAAAAAAGTGGTTGCGGGTGATGATGTGCATTGCATCTTTGCCCCGCCTTAAGCTCCAAAATAGCCATTTGCCATTCACAAATTCAATACTGGTCTTAGAGAAGTTCATCTCATATCGAGCAGAAAGACCGCTCTCACCGACCAAAATACGATTCCGATTCAGATGCTGGCCAAGCTTATCAAACACCTTTACTTCATGAATCTGGGCAAAAGAGAGCTCAATTTTGCGTCGAAAAAGAACCAACGAACGTTCCATACCTTTTAGCTGAATCAGCAAGCCCTCTGGTTCTAAGCTCACAACTGGCATTGAAAAGTTCTCCTTTAGCCCATGGGCATATGATGACGGGCCGCATAGCGCCCAGTGATATGATGCGAGAGTTGGCGTTCAATGTCAGTGAGCAAGGTGCTGGCCCCAAAGCGGAACAAATCGGGCGTTAGCCATTCGTCGCCGAGTTCTTCTTTCATCAAAATAAGCCAATTGAGTGCATCTTTAGCGGTGCGAATGCCACCGGCTGGCTTAAAGCCCACTCGTTGATCGGTATGTTGGCAATAATCACGAATAGCGCGTACCATCACAAGGCTTACCTCTAGGGTGGCATTAACCGATTCTTTGCCCGTAGAGGTTTTGATGAAATCTGCGCCAGCCATCATGCACACCAAGCTGGCTTTGCCCACATTACGCAGTGTGCCTAGTTCGCCAGTGGCTAGAATTGTTTTAATATGAGCGTCGCCACAGGCATCGCGCATTTGGCGCACTTCATCATATAATGCAGTCCAATTGTTACGTAGCACATGCTCGCGGGTGATAACAATATCAATTTCGCGTGCGCCTTCGGCCACACTAGCACGAATTTCGGCGATGCGCTGGGGAAAAGGACTGAGGCCCGCCGGAAAACCTGTCGAAACCGCCGCCACCGGAATGGTCGTCCCTTTTAGGGCCGCGACTGCATCGGCGACACGCGCATGATAGACACACACCGCCGCCGTGTGCAATGGATGGCCGCCCATGCCCAAGTCTTGCAGCATGTCGGGGCGTAGCGGCGTGCGGGCTTTGGCACACAAGCGGGCTACGTTGCTGGAGGTGTCATCGCCAGCCAATGTGGTCAGATCAATCATCGTAATGGCTTTTAGTAGCCATGCGGCTTGCCAATCTTTTTTGACTGAGCGCCGTTTGGTTAGTGTCGAGACGCGGCGTTCGATGGCACTGGTATTGACACGCACATTTTCGACCCATGATAGGTCAAGGGGCATCCCCGGATTACGCGGTAAGGCAGCAGCACTCATGGGGTTTTGGTATCCTTTATACTAGACAGTCTATCAGCTTATGATTGGGATTATAGCACCAATAGGTTGAGTGTCACGTTGAAAAAAACCTTTGCATCAGTACAATTAGCAATGCTTTTAACTATTGGCTGGAGCTTTATATGTCAGAAACACCACCATCGAGTGGACGAGTCGGCACATTTGACAGTCGCTTTCAATATGATTTTATCTTCCCACGCGGACGGTCGGGCGAGACACTGCGGGCATGGGACGCAAGCAACCCCAACCAGTTGTTGGTGATTAAGCGCCCTGCACCTCAAGACGCGCCCCCCATGCGGGCTGCTCAAGAAGTGAGTATCCGCACCGAACGCAAAGCCCTAGAACGTTTGAGTGGGCATCCGGTGTTGGTAGAATTGCGCTATGTTGGTACGTTTCGGGTCGGTGGCCAAACCCATGAATATATCGCCATGGATCGGGCTGCGGGCGATGTTATAGCAGATATGGTGCTAGACCTAGCCAGCAAGGGCGAACGCTTGCCCTTATTAGAAACGCTGGTTATCGCCGATGAGTTGCTTGATCTATTGGTGGCCGCCCACGATCAACAAGTGGTCTATAACGATGTAGACGCAAAACACCTATTTTGGGATCGATCCACTTATCGTCTGAAAGTGATTGATTGGGGCAACGCCGCCCTATTGGACGAGCAAGGCAGCAACAATATCACCCGCCAAACCGATATTTATCAGATGGGCGAGTTATTGTACTTCATCATCACGGGTGGCAAACGCCTAGAAAGCGAAACCAGCTCCGACGGTGAACATGCGGTGATCTTTGGTATGGATGCACCCACCGCGCCCGCCAGCCTGCAACAAGTTATCACACGGGCCACACACCCTAATTTGCGGCGGCGCTACTCGACCATCATTGAGCTACGCCAACAACTGAGCGACATTCGTCGCCCCCTGCAAGATCACCGCGACAGTATTTTGCGCGACATCCGCCAACAACTAGACGGGCGCAACAGCCAACAGCAACTCGAAAAATTGGCAGCGCGGCTGGATGAAACTCGTCAAATGGATAGTGGCTATCCTGAAGTGGCGACTTTGCAAGCCGAAATT
>CAZLPC010000335.1:0-625 GCA_964561305.1 uncultured Anaerolineae bacterium | reverse complement strand
CACTTTCTGAAATTGATGCCGGGCGCATTTATTTAGATAGCGGCAACTGGCATCGCGCCATCGAAACCATGTTAAACCTGCTAGAACAATCCGATGAGCAAACTGCACCTGTGATCCGTTTTATTGTGGCCGCCGCCGAATTATTGGATCAACGGGGTTTAAATGAAGCACCAACCGAATTAGGCTTGGCCATTAATCAACTAGAACACAATGAGCCTTATCAAGCGGCGTTGCTGCTGCATAACAGCCCCACGCTCATCAATCAGTTGCTGGCCGAACGCTTAACCGCAATGGTAGCTGGTGTAGATTTGCTGCGCCCACTGATCACTCGCCTAGAACTAGAGGCCGATGGGGTCGGCGAAGCCAGCCAAACCAAAGCCACATTGCGCCAAATGCTGACCACTCTAAACGAAATACCCGCCGAATTAACTTTTAAGCATGTCCAAAATGCCTATAACAAAGTGAGCGGCCAACTCAATCGGCTTAATGGGGCTTTTGCGGGTCACGAACGCGCATTAGATGTTTTGGCCCAAGCCCAACATATCACGACGCACATTTTGTCCCACCTAAACGACGTATCCGGCAGTGCCTATAGCAATCCAGAGCAAGCCGTTACTGCGCTGGC
>CAZLPC010000334.1:0-4053 GCA_964561305.1 uncultured Anaerolineae bacterium | reverse complement strand
GAAGGATCGCTTGGCGTGTATCCATGTGGTGTGTTCTTTCTATCTATTGATTATCTTGTCCTGAAATGAGATGAAAATGAAGTTGCTGAATGTCTTGATAGTCGCCGCCATTGGTGATAAGTCGATAGCCACTGTCTTGAAGCCCTAACTGATTGACCACGACTTGTGCGGTCAAAAAAACATCGGTAAGCCACGGCCCATCTTCGGCGGTTACTGTGCTCAGGCTGGCAATGCCTTTTTTGGGGACAATCAAAACATGCACATGGTAGGATGGCTTGGGGTGATAAAACGCGACCACATGCGCGGTTTCGTGAAGACGGTGGATAGGCAATAAAAAGGACATGTGGGCAAATATCCCCCGTGTAAGAGCTACGCCGAAACTTGATTTTGCGATAGCGAACAACCTTCGACCAATGAGACGTTTCAGCAGATTCACAAATGCCTCAACTAGCTTGCGAAAGCAAAGTGTTTATAAAGTGTAGTCTATCGCTTTTGAAGAAGGGTTTCAACGCAAAAACCCTAGCGCGTGGATGGCTAGGGTTTTGAACTGGTCATTATGTCATCGTGAAGCAGAAATTAAGCAGTAACGGCTTCTTTAACGCCTTGCAAGTTCACTTCAATTGCAATTTCTTTGCTAACCAACACGCCGCCCGCTTCTAGGGCTACGTTCCAAGTTAGGCCAAAATCTTCACGATTGATTTTGGTTGTGCCTGCAAAGCCGGCCCGCACATCACCGAAGGGGCTTGCGCCGGCACCAGAGAACTCAACTTCAAAGGTCACTTCGCGGGTTGTGCCACGAATGGTCAAGTCGCCAGTGATTAAGCCAGTGTTGTCGCTGGTTACTTCAATAACGGTGCTTTTGAAGGTCATAGCGGGGTGATTTTCGACATCGAAAAACTCAGCCGAGCGCAGGTGGTTGTCGCGTTGTTGGTCGCGGGTGTTGATGGTGGCCACGTCAATGCTGGCCTCAACATAGCTATTGGCGGGGTTTTCCTCGTCAAATTCAATATAGCCAGTGATATTTTCAAATGTGCCGCGTACTTTTGTCACCATCATGTGACGTGCAACAAATTCAGCACTCGAGTGAGAGCTATCAATATTCCAACGAGCCATAATTGTATTCTCCTTATGGGTTGTGTCTGCTGAAGCGGACACCAGTCCGTTTATTAAGTTTATCATAAACGGACACCCGTCCGTTTGTCAAATAAGGAGATGATGAGATGTATTTGAGCCTAATTTAAGCTAGCGAGTCAGATCACGTAGTAAGTTAAGGATGCCCTCAACAATGCGCTGATGATCGTAGCCACGCACATGGTTTTGAAAGTGATAGGTATGGGGAGCCAACATCACATAGATAACATCGGCTACATATTCAACATCTATATTCACGTCGGTTTGGCTTAACAAGCCAACAATAGTTTGCCATTGCCAACGATGGGCGGGATGATTGAGGTCCTCGTTAGCATGGTTAGCGGGGCCCGGTACTGCTTCGACCAACAGCGCAAGATTGCGTTGGGTGAAGCCACAAATTTGGACGACAAACTGTTCAAGTTTTTGGCAAGTTGTATCATTGCTCTGCCGAAAATAAGCGATGGTTTGCTCTTGAAAAGCACGTTGCTCATCATCAAGTAACGCATGGCACAAGTCGAACTTACTCCGAAAATGACGATAGAGCGTGCCTTTGCCAATGTTGGCTTTGCGGGCAATTTGTGACATCGAAACGTTTTCAACGCCTTCTGCATCAAACAATTGACGTGCCACACGCAAAATATCGGCCCGATTTTGCAGCGCATCAGCGCGGCTAGGCAATTCGGCCTCGTTATGAAAAAAGATTGGGTTCTCGATCATGGTTGTAGCACCCATTTCTTGCTAAGATGATGTAGCAATCATGATACACGAATTAAGCAAGGGATAGAAGATGACCACCGACCAGCCCATTCCCACAACAATTTCTGATGATGATATTGTTACACCCGAACAAGCTGAGGACATTTTGCGGCCAGAGGTGCAACAGCTACAAGACGAAGGGTGGCGCATTGTCAGCAAGCCCCTTTATGGGGTGCGGATGGAGCGCGGCGTAGAAACACTAGATATGCGTGTGGATTTGTTAGGGAATATTGAGCGCGAAACAACCCTAACAGTATGGACAAGCGCCTTTAAGGGGCGATTAGTGGCATGGATGTTGCTGGTGGTGTCGTTGCTGGGTGTTTTGGCCTTGGCCTCGGCCATTGGTATACTGGACTAGCGACGCAAAACGCTATATTGATTGAGCGCATGGGTGCGGCCATCAGCGCGATAACGGTCAAGCTCAACAAGGCCGGTTGCGGCGACCAGTGCATCATGCTCGGCATCATCCACATAATGACAATAGCGTAGGGCTGTTGTGCCACGCCGCCAATCCAGTAAATAATCATTGGCTTCGCGCATCAAGTGCGCTGGCCATGGCGCAACTCTTTCGCGCAAGCTCTCTACCTCCATAAAGCGCCAACAAGCAAACACCAGCAACCCACCCGATGTCACTTTTTGGGCCAAGCGCTGCATAAAATCTAAGCGGTGTTGGCTGCCTGCAACGTGATGCAACAAACCAAACGCTACCACCAAATTGTACTGACCATCAGGAAGAGGCTTTTCTAGCACGTCTTGTTCTGTTAAGGTGAAGGGGACAGGCAATTGGCGCAGTGTTTCATCGGCAAAGGCCAACAACGTCGGATCACTGTCTATACCATGATAGTGAATATCGGTGCCCAGTTGTTGTGCCAGAAAAGCCCCAAAGCGCCCATTGCCACAGCCCACATCTAGCACCTGCAAAGGTGTGCTGACATACGACACCAATTTTCCCCAGCCCTCCCATGCCTGTTGGCGTGTATCATTGAAATGGAAGGCAGTCATTCGGTAAAATGTTAAATTGAGCGCATTCAGTTCAGAGATTGTATTGGCATCCATGAAGCAATATCATACACGACCTTTTGACATCGAACACTATCGAGAGCCAATGTTGGCTATCCTTAACGAAGTGGTGAACGCGCCAGACTTGCCACGCGCCGAGCTAGAACGTATCTTGAAACGCTATCCGAAAGATGGCAAGGGCCTTTTTCGGAGTGATGAGTTGATCGCGGCTTATCGGCATTTGGCGGGCGATGGTCTGCCACCTTATGATCCAGCGGTGGTGGCCAAGTTACGCCTAAAACCCGTTCGTAGCCATTCGGGCGTTACTCCCCTAACCGTGCTGACCAAGCCTTTTCCGTGTCCGGGCAAGTGTATTTTTTGCCCCAACGATGTCCGTATGCCCAAAAGCTATCTCTCGGATGAGCCGGGCGCACAACGTGCCGAAAACAACGCCTTCGATCCCTATTTACAGACCTACTCGCGCTTGTTGGCCTACTATAACATCGGCCACCCCACTGACAAGCTAGAAGTCATTATTTTAGGCGGTACATGGTCGTTTTATCCTGAAACGTACCAAATTTGGTTTATCAAGCGCATTTTTGATGCCATTCATGACTTTGGTATAAACAACAACCGCATGACAGAAGTTGAAGCGGCGCTGAAAGATGTCTCTCAGCTACACCCAGAGCGCAACATCACCAATGTTAGCATCAGCGGCCTGATGCTAGATCGCTCATATAACCAAGTGGTGCAAGACATCTATAAAGATGAGATGAGCCGCAGCCGCCAACAATCCCAAGCGATAGCAGTTGGCACACTAGAACGCTCGCCTGTCATTGAATTTGCCACATGGGAAGAGCTAGAAGCCGCCCATCAGTTTAATGAAACTGCGCCGTGCCGGGTAGTGGGCTTAGTGATTGAAACGCGCCCCGATCATATTAGTGTTGAAGAAGTGTTGCGCGTGCGGCGTTTAGGCTGTACGAAAGTGCAAATCGGCTTCCAAAGCCTAAATGATGAGGTTTTAGAACTGAACAAGCGTGGTCATGATGTGGCCGCCACCCGCCGTGCTGTGAAATTGTTGCGACAAGCCGGCTTTAAAATTCATGCCCACTGGATGCCGAATTTATATGGCTCATCGCCGACTCTCGATATAGAAGATTATGCGCT
>CAZLPC010000333.1:0-4080 GCA_964561305.1 uncultured Anaerolineae bacterium | reverse complement strand
ATGTTTTGCCCAACTTCACCCTATCACTAAGCTATTTATTCGCCGATTTGGATTAGTCTACTGCGCCACAATCCGGACGGTTTGGATGGATTTGTCTTCGGGGCCGACCACGCCGCTGCCCTCGCGCATCACATAGCGCAAATAGTCGAGATGTTGCTGCTCCATGATTTCGCCCGGAACTAGCAATGGAATCCCCGGCGGGTAGGGGATGATATTCTCCGCCACCACTTCGCCAATGGCGTTTTCAATGGCCACCGAGCGCGACTGGGCATAATAGGCATCGCGCGGACTGATGGCAATGGCTGGCAAGCCCGACGGCGGTGCAACCTCATCGATAAGCGGGCGGGCGGCTCGTAGAAGACGTCATAAACGGGCAAAAGGCGTTTTTCGGCGGCAAGGGCCCGCAACGCCGCTACCAATTTGGTCACGCTGGCTTGGGTGTCCCCCACTGTGATCGAGCAAATCACTTGCCGTAAATCTGAAAATTCGCAATCAATCCCATACTCGTCGCGCAGTTTGGCATAGGCTTCATAGCCGTTATAGCCCGCATCGGTCACGCGGATGATCAGCTTGGTTGGATCGTAGGCAAAAACACCCCCCACACCAATCAAATCATCGCCATAACACCACAAGCCCTCAATTTGCTGAATTTGCTCGCGGGCCCACACCGCCAACCCTAGCGTGCGTTCTAGCAAGGCATGGCCCTCGGTGGCCATTTGCATCCGGGCTGCATCCAAGGAAGCCAGCAAAATTGAATTGGGTGATGAGCTTTGCAACAAAGCCAACACTTGCCCGACTCGCGCCAAATTGACCACGCCGTGATTGTTGCAATGCAGCATGGAGCATTGCGTGAGTGCGCCTTGCGTTTTGTGGGTGCTTTGGATAACCATATCCGCGCCGAGCGTGGTGGCCGAGGCGGGTAAATTGGGATGGAAATTCAGGTGCGAGCCATGCGCTTCGTCCACTAGCAATGCCGCGCCCTGCTGATGTGCCAATGCCGCAATGTGGGCGGTGTTGGATAGTACGCCATAATAATTGGGCGAGGTGATGTGGACGGCGGCGGTGTTGGGGTGTTGGGTCAAGAGGTCGCGCACCACTTCCAGCCGCGCTGCAAGGGGGGAACCTACTTGGGGATGATACTCTGGCTCAATATAAACGGGCATTGCCCCCGATAACACCACGCCTCCATACACCGAGCGGTGCGAGGAACGCATCATTATCACCGACTGCCCATCACCCGATACGCTCATCACGGCCCCCACATTGCCAACGGTGCTACCGTTGATCAAGAAAAAGGTGTGGTCTGCGCCATAAGCCGCGGCGGCCAAGTTTTGGGCTTCGGCCAGCGTGCCTTGGGGGGCGTGCAGATAATCAATATTGCCATTGATCGCCACCAAATCGGCCGGCTGTGGGTTGCCACCCAACAAATCTTCCATCATCGGGTGCATGGGCAATGTACCTTTGTGGCCGGGCATGTGAAACGAGGTTTGCCAGCGATTGCGCTCTGCTAATAAAGCCTCTAAAAAAGGCATTTTGGTTTGATCCAGTTGTGAAACAGGCGTGGTGATTTTCGGTTGCGTCATACTTTTTTCCATGAAATTTGCAGTGAGCGAATGAATGAGCCTAAAAATGCAAACGCCCGAAAGGTGATCGGGCGCTTTAGCAGTGATACGCTTGAAACGACGACTTAGCTGGCTTGTTTGGCCAGTTCGCGCTCGGCATAGCCTGTAACATAGCTGCGACAGTTTTCTGCGCCACACGAACACTCGAAATTGCGGAACAGTACCGCTTCGGTGTCGGCATAGTCCATCGTGACAAACTCGCCGGCCTTAATAGGACGCACTGCCGTGAAAGTACGGGTTTGCATATCCACAGCACAGTTAGGCGCGCACGAGTGCAGAATTTTACCCATAAAGAAGGGGTCGTGCAGGTGCAAGGTTTCGGTAACTTGCAACGTAAATTGCGTGATCTCAGTAGAAAGCACACCCGTGAAGCGAAATACAACCTCTCCCGGCTGAAAATCTGCCAACGCCACTACGCCTTCGCCCACACCATCGCTAATGCGTTGGACAGCGAACTTGTCTGTCGTCGGTTCGTATTCAAATGTAGGATAGAAGTCAGGATAGAAACGTGACATAATAGCCAACTTCCTTTATATAGATTGGGTTTGAACCGGACAATGTATGCTGTTTGGTAGGGTATAAACAGTAGCCGCGTGGTAGTTGTGGCGGTGGCAACGTTCGGGAGCGGATTTCCCACTAGCTAGATAGAAAAATAGGGCTGAGGCGTACTTCTTACAACAACAGTCATCTGTGGACATCTATTTTTTCCACCACCTCCTTTGTCAGTTACACAACAACTAGAAACTGCGGGCAAAATTTCTCCCTTTCAGCATAATATTTATATTATAGTAGATTTCGCGCCAAATCCAAAGCCGTAAAAGCCGATTTTACCAGAATGTGACATCGGCCTCTGCACCAATAAGGCGCACTAATCGGTCAAGAAGGTTCACAAGTTGCTAAAATAGGGCTATAATTAAATTGAGTTTAGAAAATAACCGGAGACACCAACCCAATTAGCCAACGTTTGTTTATTGCACTAGAACTACCAATACAGATGCGACCCCGTGTGCAGGCAGCCCTATACCCTTTACAGGCGGCTATCGGAGCGCGTGATGTGCGTTGGGTTGCCCCAGAAAATCTGCATCTGACCTTGAAATTTCTTGGTGATACGCCCACCTCAAACATTCCTGATCTGATTGAAGGTATCGCGCTGGTGGCCAGCAAGGCATTGCCGTTTAAAGTGGTGTTGGAGGCAGTGGGGTGTTTTCCGAATAGGCGCAAGCCGTGTGTGATCTGGTTGGGGATACACGACAACAGCAAACAGCTAGGCGCTTTGCAAGCTGCCATTGAAGCAATGGCTCAAGTACAAGGCTTTGCTGCCGATAAAAAACCGTTTCATCCACACCTAACAGTGGGGCGTGTGAAGGGGCATATTCAAAGTGCGGCGGCCCTTGCTGAAATTGGGAATGCCATCGGGCAAGCCAAAGCTGGTGATAGTAGTGAGTGGCCGTGTACCGATATACTACTAATGGCCAGCGATCTACAGCCCAGTGGCCCTATCTATACCTGTTTACATAAAAGTAAAATTGGCTAAACCTAACAAAACCCTAAAACGTTCAACAAACCTTAAAAAGGAAAAAATATGACAGATCAGCTTTCAAACACATCTCGTACAAGCGTTATCGAGCCACAAGAACTGGCACGGCTGGTAGTGAATGCTATCGAGGACATGAAAGGCGAAGACATCGTTTTAATGGATATTCAAGACCTTACCCACATTACTGATTATTTTGTGGTGTGTACCTCTGATAACGATCGCCAAGCCAAAGCCATTGTGGAGCGTATTCGTGAAGATGTGAAAGAAGCCTATCACCTGTTGCCCCAAATTGAAGGCAAGTCGAGTGGGGGCTGGATTTTGGTGGACTATGGCTATGTAGTGGTGCATGTGTTTGATGAAGAACAACGCGACTACTATGATCTAGAAGGCCTCTGGAACGAAGGCCGTGTGTTGTTACGTATTCAATAATCTGAAACAGGTTAAAAACGCATGACAACCAATGTTGCAATTTTGATCTTTGATGAGATCGAGGTACTAGATTTTGCGGGGCCATTTGAGGTCTTTGCTGTGACACTGCAAGACACACCCGCCAAGCCCTTTAACGTCTATTTGGTGGCCGAAGAGGCGCGTCCTATTCGTGCTCGTCATGGCTTCAGCGTTAATCCCATGTATACGCTAGCCAACTGTCCTGCGCCCGATATTATCGTTGTGCCGGGCGGGCTTGGAGCGCGGGCTGCTAAAGAACGCCCACTGGTGATTGAATGGGTGCAAAGCCATGCCCAAGCCAACAAACTAACGCTGTCGGTTTGTACGGGTGCGCTGATATTGGGGCGGGCGGGCCTATTAGATGGCCTTGCCGCGACCACCCACTGGACAGCGTTCGATGCGCTGGCCGAAAATGCCCCCACCGCCGATATTCGGCGTGGTGTACGTTTTGTAGACACTGGCCAAGTGGTGACA
>CAZLPC010000332.1:3918-4088 GCA_964561305.1 uncultured Anaerolineae bacterium | reverse complement strand
GATTGCCTATGTGGTGGGGTATCGGGGCTATGATGCCTTGGGCGCTGCCGAGTTTATTCAATCTTTAGCCTTTCATATTCCTGAAACACCAACATTGCGCCAAATGCTTACCACCAAACAACCCCTTATTGTTGAAGATGTTTTTGAGGATGCCACATGGCGACGAGCCG
>CAZLPC010000332.1:1828-3908 GCA_964561305.1 uncultured Anaerolineae bacterium | reverse complement strand
ACATTCGGGCCTATATTGGTATCCCGATTTTAATGAGTGGGCGCGTCATTGGCTATCTGAACCTAGATAGCAGTATGCCGGGCTTTTTTACGACATTTCATGCCGACCGCTTGCGTATTTTTGCCGAGCTTGCGGCTATTGCTATTCGTAATGCCCAAACCTTCGAGCAAGCCCAAACCCAAGCGGCCGAAGAGGAACGCCAGCGCCTTGCCCGCGATTTGCACGATGCTGTCAGCCAAACATTGTTTTCGGCAAATATGATTGCCGAGACCTTGCCGCGTTTGTTCGAGCGTAATCCAGATGATGTACTGGTCGGACTCGATAAACTGAGCCAGCTAACAAAAGGTGCACTGGCCGAAATGCGGACACTGCTGCTAGAGTTGCGTCCGGCTAGTTTTGCACAAAGTGACTTTCAGGTTTTATTAGAGCATTTGGCCAGCGCTTTTATGGGCCGCACACAAATTCCTGTACAGTTGCGGAGTAAAACACAAATCGCTCTGCCGCCCGACGTAAAAATTGTGTTCTACCGTGTCGCTCAAGAGTCTTTAAATAATGCGATGAAACACGCTCGCGCCACCCAAGTCTGGATTCGGCTAGAAGCAGAGGAGGGTGCTGTAATCTTAAGCATTGAAGATGATGGGCGCGGATTTAATCTTAATGGCATATCGGCCGAGCGTATGGGTCTTTCAATTATGCGCGAGCGTGCGGCCTCTATTGACGCAACCTGTCAAATCAACAGTAATATTGATGAAGGGACAGAAGTGGTGCTAACTTGGAAAGGGCTGGCATGAGCAATTCAAAAATTCGTATTATCATCATAGATGATCATGATATGGTGCGGCAGGGGCTAGAGATTTTTCTGAAGGCTTTTGAAGACTTTGCTTTGGTTGGTCAAGGCTCTAATGGCTTTGAGGCTATTCAGTTGTGCGACACACTTCAGCCCGATGTAGTATTAATGGACATGGTAATGCCAGAAATGGATGGCATTAAAGCCATTCAACAAATTCGCCTTAAACATCCCGATATGAAAATTATTGCCCTTACCAGCTTCACCGACGATGGCAATTTGGTGCAAAATGCGCTGCGGGCTGGTGCAACTGGTTATTTGTTCAAAAATGTATCTATTGATGATTTGGCGGCAGCCATTCGGTCGGCGGCAGTGGGAAAGGCGGTTTTGGCCCCCGAAGCAGCGCGGATGCTGATTCAAGCGACTACCCAACCTAGCCTAGAGTCTTTTCATCTGACTGACCGCGAACTGGAAGTGTTGGCCTTGATGGTTGAGGGGATGAGTAATCGGCAAATCGCGCATGACCTTACCATTAGCTATTCGACGGTGCGTTTTCATGTTAGCAGCATTCTCTCGAAGCTGAATGTCGAAAGCCGCACCGAAGCCGTGACAGTGGCCTTGCGAAAAAACCTATTAACCTGATGGTTGACCTAGCAAAACGGCCAGTCATAATCCAACAAAGCGATGGATCAATTTAAGTTATGTTTTAGATATTATCAAATAAGCGCTTATTTTAGATGCCAAAAGGGGTTTCTAAACAGAATTATGAAAAAGCTGGTTATTGTCCTGTTTTTATTGGTGGTGGGGCTTGGTTTTTATCGCCCTGCTGAAGGGCAAGGCGAATTGGCGGCAGTGCTAGAGGTGATTGAAGCGGGGGTCGAGGTGCAGCGAGCCGGCACAACCAACTTTATCCCCGTCACCCGCGAGAGTATTGTAGGGATAGATGATATTGTGCGTACCAATGCCACTGGTATTGCGCGTATCACTTTTTTCGAGACAGGGGCCGAGGTTGAACTGACCCCCGACACTACCTTTCGCATTAATCAATATTCTGGTGATGAGACCACTGGCTATAGTACCTCATTAGAGGTGTTGGCGGGCGTTACACGTCAACAGGTGCGGCGCTTTGCCGACGCACGCTCGTCATTTGAAATTGTGACACCCGGCATCGAGATGACGGTGCGTGGCACAACGTTTTTGGTGCGCGTAGAAGATGATGGCCGCTCGGCACTGATCACCGAAGATGGCGAAGTGGCGGCTATAGCCCAGCAAGAAGAAATACCAATAGAAGCT
>CAZLPC010000332.1:0-1818 GCA_964561305.1 uncultured Anaerolineae bacterium | reverse complement strand
CTGGCTTTGGGGTGCGGGCCGAGTCATCGGGGGCCTTAAGCTCGGTTGTGCCCGCAACCAGTTTTGAAGAATTGGATGCAGGGCTAGATGGTTTTACCGCTACTTTTGAGAACAGCGGCGATGTGCGCCTAAATGTACGCCTTGGCCCTAACTTAACGGCTGATCGGGTAGGGAGCTTGCCACCTTCAGAGATAGAAGCTGTGTATGGCACAGACCCAACCAGCTTCTGGTATCGAATTGCTTTCCGCAACAGTTTTGGATGGGTCTATGCTGAAACGTTCGAGATTATGGTTCCTGATGATGTAACGCTGCCCATCTATCCCGCAGATTTTCTAGAAGACATTACGCGCTATGACTATTTGGGCGATACCTCTGCCGATGCGGTAGTATCCGGCAGCATTGTTAATTTGCGCTTAGCTCCCAGCCTAAGCGATGAGATTGTCTTGCAATTGGCCGATGGTGATGTGCTGATTGTGTTGGGTATTTCTCCTGATCAAGATTGGCTACGGGTACAACGTATTACCGATGGTGCGTTGGGTTGGGTGAATGCCAGCTTGGTGCGTTTAAATGTCGAGCGCGACAGCATTCGTACTATCCAGCCAGTGGTTCCTACTGAGGATGATCCACCTGTTGCTGAGGATGCTGCTGGTTGATCCATGAAATTGCGTCAATGGTTATTACAAGGCTCAATAAGCCTGCGGGCAGGGGTATTGGTTGCGCTATTTGTCTTGCTGTTTTGGCAGGCTGGTCTGTTAAGCCAACTGCGCCTGCAACTTACTAATATCTACTATGTATCGCGCCCTACCACCAATAATATTGTGATTGTGGCTGCTGATGATGCTAGTTTGCAGACTTATGGCCGCTCTCTAAACGAGTGGCCACGGTCATTATATGCCGATTTGATATTGTTTTTAGATGCCTCTGGTGCACGGGTGGCTGTTTTTGATATTTTGTTTGCCGAACCTACCGATCAAGATATGGCATTAGCAGAAGCTGTTCAGCAAGCCCGCAACAGCAACAACCGCCTGCGCGTTATTATGCCAACCGTAGGTGTACAACAATCTCCCAATAGCGACTTTGATACTGTAGATGCGTTTTTATTGCCTACGCCACTATTGGCTGAAAATGCTGACTATTTGGGCATTACTAACGTTGTGCCCGATGCCGATGGGGTGGTACGGTGGCAACTGATGCAGATGCAAGGCCCCACCGATACACGGTTGGGCCTTAGCTTGGCGGCTTATCTGGCATGGCAACGCATCCCCGCTATTGCCGCGAATCAATTGCTCCGCTTTGAAGATAACACGCTTACCTTGCCCTCTAATCGTCAGCTAGCCTTAGACGATAACTCGCGCCTGATGTTTGACTATTTCGACACCCCCGGTGCTACCTTTCCGGTGTATTCTTTTCAAGATGTATTAGCGGGGCGGATTGATGCGGCAGCTTTTGAGGACAAAGTGGTGTTTATTGGCTTAATGAACAGCACCGGACAAACCGACGAACATCGTGTGCCAATTGGCATTGGTGGCGTGCAAATGGCAGGCGTTGAAATTCATGCCCAAACACTAGAGAGCATTATCCAAAATCGGGTGCTGTGGCCACAAACCAATAGCAGCCAAGCCGCCATGATTATCGTATTGGCCTTGCTGACTAGCCTTGTCTATGGATGGTTGCCACAGCGGTGGTACATTTTCAGCTTGTTTTTTAGCATGATGATTAGCGTGATTGGGGTTGTTGTTGTGGCGGCTTTGGTTTTTTCGGCACAACTGATTGTGGTAAACATCTTTGATGCGGTACTGGCGGTGGTGTTGCCAGCAC
>CAZLPC010000331.1:1815-4100 GCA_964561305.1 uncultured Anaerolineae bacterium | reverse complement strand
AGCCTTGGTTTTGTTAAAGTTCCTGAAGAAACCAAGCTAACCAAAAAACAACAGGAGTTTGTGGAAGGCACTAAAAAATCTCTTGAACAAGTGGAACAGCATTTAAAAGGAGATATTAAGTTAAAATCTGCAGACCAACTATTTGATGAGCTTTAATATTTACACCACCGAATTTTTCGACAAGGAACTGAAAAATCTTTCTAAAAAATACCCATCTGTAAAGAACGATTACAAGGCTCTGGTTGATTCCCTTAAAGAAGAACCAAAACAAGGACAGGCACTTGGCAAGGATTGTTATAAAATCCGTATGGCTATTACCTCTAAAAGTAAAGGCAAAAGCGGTGGAAGCCGTGTAATCTCCTGTGTCAAAATTGTTGCCGAATCGGTTTTCTTACTGTCTATCTTTGATAAAGGAGACAAGGAAAATATTTCTGATAAAGAACTGGATAAACTGCTGAAAGCAGCAGGTTTATTATAAAATCAATTATCCTGATTGATGCCTGTATTGACCTATCGCTGTTTAAAACATTTGCAAGCATCGCTGTTCCATGTTCAGTGAACACGTAAGGTAAGAAAGGAGAGTATTTTAGTTTTTTACGGTGGTCGCAAATTGCGACCACCGTATCTTTTTCTTCCTGGGTTAATTGGAACATAAAATGTGCCGGGAAGCGTTTGACATTCCTTTTAACTTTTTCGTTTAACCTTTTGGTTGGGATGCCATACAAACTTGCCAAGTAGCTATCAATCATTACATTTTTCCCTCTTATTAAAAGGATTTTACTCATTATGACTTCGTCAGGGATTACTATGTTTTTGTCGATCCCTCCTACTTTCAGGTTTTTTTGGTTACACAAAAATATCATTTCTTTTAAAATGGTTGATTTGGAGGTCACAAATTGTCACCTCCAAAATATAAGTCGCTAATTTAAAACTCATTATTTAATGGGTGTGTAACTTTAGAGTTCCTTTATGACTAATTTTATCATCAAGGAACAAATTATTAACTTTGTATTCTTATTGCTTACTTTGGAGGGCAAAATAATATTTATGAGCATCGGTGGGACGATGAAATTTTGGCACGCCTGAACATCCCGCATTCACTGTTACCGACTGTGCGGCCCTCTAGTGAAGTGTATGGCGAAACAACACTGTTAGGCAATGCAATTCCGATTGCAGGAATTGCTGGCGATCAACAAGCGGCAACATTTGGTCAAGTGTGCTTCAAGCGTGGGCTTGCCAAAAATACCTATGGCACAGGCTGCTTTATGCTCTTAAACACAGGCACAGAACCCACACCTTCTGAACATGGCATGTTAACCACCATTGCTTGGCAACTGGGCGCAAACCAGCCCGTTATTTATGCACTAGAGGGCAGCATTTTTGTGGCTGGTGCGGCCGTTCAATGGCTACGCGACGAATTGGGGATCATTCAATCGGCAGCCGAAGTCGAAACGTTAGCAAGCGCCGTACCCGATACCAATGGCGCATATCTTGTGCCGGCTTTTGTCGGGCTAGGAGCGCCCTATTGGGACGCTTATGCACGCGGCACACTGGTGGGGCTTACCCGTGGAGTGAACAAAAATCATATTGCTCGTGCTACCCTAGAGGCCATTGCTTTTCAGACAGTAGATATTGCCACTGTGATGCACCAAGATACATTGGTTGCTATTGAGACTTTGCGCGTAGATGGTGGGGCCAGTGCCAATAATCTGCTGATGCAAATGCAAGCCGATTTGCTGGGTGCACCCGTGCAGCGCCCCAAAGTGACCGAAACAACTGCACTTGGGGCAGCCTATTTAGCAGGGTTAGCCGTGCGCTATTGGGGTTCTGTGGATGAGTTAGCCCAAAAATGGGCAATTGACCGCACCTTCGAGCCATCCATCAGCAGCGATCAACGCGAGTTCATGCTACATGGCTGGCATCGCGCCGTCGAACGATCCCGCGCATGGGCCATTGAAGCCTAAGGATCTAGCCGCCGCCAATCCACATCATCAAACGTGATGTGGATTTGGCCGTTGGCATCAATAAAACGGCCCATGCTATCGGCTGGAAAGCGGATCAGATCATAAGAGGCATGTCGCTTTAACCGATTGAATTGCTTGTTGATGATGTCTTGATAGGGGCCCAAGCTCGTATCCCACTTAGCCATAGCAAAATGGGTATATGGAAAACGCCGCCCTAAGGAGTGAATTTTTTCGGGGCTAACCTTGCCCGACTCGCCCCAAAAACGCGGTGCACCTTGCTCATCCACCGACACCAAGTCGGGTTTATAGCGATCTCCAATG
>CAZLPC010000331.1:0-1805 GCA_964561305.1 uncultured Anaerolineae bacterium | reverse complement strand
GGTGAGATCAGGATAAGTGGGCAAATAAAGGGCCCATAATAGCGCTTTCATAATGACGTGTTCGGCACTTTCATTGAGTCCCTTCACAAACACCACACGTTGATCCCCCACTTTTAGCTGCCACTTGCGTGGAATTTGATTGCTCATCGGTTTTTTTTATAGCGATGCGTGATGATTATTTTGTAAAACGGCAGCAGCGCGATCAATTTCAACTTGAGTTTGGTTACTATCCCAACCCAAAGCCTCGCCCACAATTTGCCCAACTTCTTCTAAACCAGCCCGCTTGATATAGCCACACATCGCTAGCAAGCTACGGCGCTGTAACACATCAGTGAGATGCACAACTTTCTCGTGGGTGGCAATGAATTTTAACTCGCAGCGCGAATAGTCGGGCAAGTTGACCAGAGGCGTATCAGCGCTACCCATTGCATAGCGGGCGATGTCGGCGGCGCGTGTGCCATAACGGTTTAAGAGCGTGTCGAGGCGTGCCTTGGATAGGCCCGTTTCTTTGGCAAGTTCGGCCAGCCATTTCACCCGATCTGCGCTGGTGATGGGGAAGCCTTGCCCGCCACCAATAGATAAGTGGCGCGTGCTGTGGCGGCGGGGCCGGCGCAAACGTGCCAAAATTCGCTCGGTGGTTTGTTCGCTAAAAGCGCGGAATGTTGTCCATTTGCCACCCACTAACGCATAAATTGGAAATTGAACATGCTCGTTGGGTTCTGTCACTTTAATGCTGTGGTCACGGCTAATTTGACCGGGTGTAGCGGCATCGCTGGCGGGTAGTGGGCGCACGCCCGAAAATGTATACACAATATGTTCGCGCCCAACCTGCATGGTGGGAAAAACATGGTTCAAAATGTCAAGAATGTAATCAATTTCTTCGTCGGTGCAAACCATACCCTCTGGATTGTCTACCGGAATATCGGTTGTGCCGATCAAAACACGATCTTGCAATGGAAAGAACAGCACAATGCGCCCGTCTTTATTCTCGAAAAATATCTCATGGCCTTGGGTAGCAGCGTGGAGTTCGGGATGATCCACTACTAAATGTGAGCCTTTTGTACCACCGATAAATTGAGTGGGCTGCCCCATGTTGGCATTGGCAAAATCAATCCATGGGCCGGCGGCATTAACCACAATTTGGGGCTGCACTGTAAACGTGTCGCCAGAAATCTCATCGCGCAAAATAATCCGATTCCCTTCGGCCCCAATGGCTGAAACATAATTGATGGCATGGGCTTTGTCAGACAGTGTTTCGGCATCCAAGATCATTTCTAGGCACAGTCGTTCGGGGTAAGGCATCCACGCATCATAGTAAGTGGCAGTGCAGACGATATCGGGGTTGAGTTTGGGGCGTTTTTGTAACGAGTGACCTTTGCTGTTTAGCTTATGGCGCGGCATGGGGTTGCCCGACCATGTAAACCAGTCATACATTGTTAGGCCCAGTTTAATAATCACTGCGCCGCGTTCAGCAGGTTTGGTCAGCAAGCCAAAAAATTTGAGGGGCGCATTCAGCATCCCTGAAAACCATTTAAAGATTGGAATGGTGGTCGGCAGGGGTTTGGCATAATGAGGCGCATTTTTGAGAAGTAGGTTGCGCTCTTGCAGGGCTTCGCGCACCAGCCGAAACTCGGCGTTTTCAAGATAGCGCAAGCCGCCGTGTAACATGTGCGATGAGGCCGCGCTGGAACCCGATGAAAAGTCGTCTTTTTCGACCAACAAAACATCAATGCCCTGTAAGGCGAGATCACGAAAAACGCCAATACCGTTAACGCCCCCTCCCACAATCAGCACTGATACGGCGG
>CAZLPC010000330.1:0-4106 GCA_964561305.1 uncultured Anaerolineae bacterium | reverse complement strand
GGCTTCTAAGCGCCACAGCGCAAAGAAAAAGATGAGTACCAGCAACATCGCCACCGGATGCGACATATAAGAGCCACTTTGTATCCATGCAATAGGACTGATGGCCAGCAACAAAGCTGCAATAACACCGACCCGCCGATCAAAAATTTCGCCCGCCAACCGATAGGTCAGTGCAATCGAAAGCAGAAAGATGAGGGGATTAATCACCCATGCCGTGCCTATCCAATAGCCAACCATAAGTACCGCCGACCAGCCCGGCGGATATTTGCTAAACAGCTTGCCCTGACAGTTTAGGCCCTGTTCGGTATGGGTGTTATTACAGTTAATGACAAATGGTTTCCAGAACATACGGCGCAAATCAGCATCTGGCTCATCAAGATATAAATCGCCATTGGCAAATAACTGAGCCTGATAAGCATAAGCCAGTTCGTCTTCCAAATAGGGGATGTTTGCAAATGCGTGCCCCGACACCCACAAGGCGGCTATCATACCACCAATCCCAATCATCAGAGTTAAGATCGCCGATTTGTGCATCATTTATGATATACCTAAAACCTGCTGATAAACATCGAGGGCAATTTTGGCAGTATGTTGCCAAGAGAATTGGGTGGCTTGGTACAAACCGGCTTGGCGCAAGTGGGCAGACAGTGTGCTGTCGGAGAATACACGCCACAAACCATCGGCAATGCTGGCACTTTGTTCTGGATCAACATATACACCCGCCGCCCCCACCACTTCAGGGATGCCGCCGCGCTCTGCCACCACGACGGGCGTGCCACACGCCATCGCTTCTAGGGCCGGCAACCCAAACCCTTCATGAAAGGATGGCAAAACCAATAGCTGCGCTGCATTATATAAGGCCGGCAACACATCCATCCCAACGTCGCGTATCCACTTCACATGGGGGCGCGACGCTATGGCCGCCACCAGCGTATCAGCATTCCAACCCAACTGGCCCGCCAAAACCAACGGCGGCACATCCTTATATTGCGCCATCAGTTGATCGTAAGCCGCCAGCAAGCCCAATATGTTTTTGCGCGGCTCAATGGTGCCAACAAAAAGTAAGTAGTCGTGGGGCAACTGAAAGGGTTGCAAGGTCGCCGTCACCTCATCAGTGGGCAAAACCCGAAACGCAGCATTGACCCCTAACAAATGCACCGTTATCTTGCTAGGGGACACGCCCAAGTGTTCGACAATGTCGTCTTTGGTACTTTGAGTTTGGGCCAAAATATGATCGGCACGTCCCACCGCCCACTGAATCTGATCCCGATAATAGCGTAAGCTATGGGTGGTTTGAAAATTTGGATAGTGCAAGAAGTGAAGATCGTGAATAGTGATGATATGCCGCCGCGCACCACGCCATGGCGGGATAAAGTCGGGACTGTGCAACAAGTCTAGGCGGCGCGGCAACAACTCCACCGACAGCGCAGCCCCCTCATAGCGATGATGGGCTGGTGTATAACAATCTAGCCGCCGAAAGTTGGGCGCGGGTGTATAAGATTGGGAGTCATGGGGACGTTGTAAGATAGTATAGCGCGTGGCACTATCTAGATCTGCCAATGTTGCAATCAGTTGATGCGTGTAGGAAGCGATCCCACCGCGACGATAAGCCAATAATCGAGCGTCAATGCCAATGTGTGTTGATGTCATGCCGCCATTGTAGCCAATAATTGCCCACAATTTCAATCCGATTTAGGGCACTATCATGTTATAATCAAAAGCAAAATGCTAACAGTCATTTTGTTAGCCCCTTATGTTTTAGGTTAAGGAGCAACCCCCATCATGGATTTACAACAAGCCTATCGAATGATCGAATGGCTAGACGAGGAACGGCGGCGCGATAAAAGCACCATCGCCAAGCTAGAGGAGCGCCTGCAACAACAACAAGAGCAGATCGCCCAATTGGTGCGTCATATTAATGGGGTTGAAAAAGAACAAGTCGATATGCGGGCCCAATTTGTGCCCACTGGGCGCGACGGCGAAATTATTGAACAAATGCGCCTAGAAACACGTCAGTTGGTCGAGAGCCTTGAAACCAAACGCTTGGCTGCCGAGCGCGAGCTAGAACGTCGCCAAGAGTTTGCCCGCGAAATGTCGGCCCGCCCTGTGCGCGAGATGAACGAGCGGATGGACAAGCTAGAGCAGCAATTGGGCGATGTAGGCGCGGCCCGCGCCGAACGTGACCGCGTGACCACGGCGCTATCGCTGGTGCAACAACGCCTTGATGATGTGACCAAAAAGATTGAAGACCCCGAACGGCGCGTGGTGCTATTAGAAGAACAACGCCGCCAAGACAACCGCCGTCTGGCCGATATGCAAACCCAACTGCCAGAGCTGCAAAAGCTGATTGACAGCATTAAGCTGAAGATTGACCGCATGGAAGCCCTGTCGCTGTCGAACGAAAAGCGCGTTATGGAAATCCAGAACAGCGAACGCTCGCGCCGCGAAGAATTGCAGGCTTTCACCGATCAACAAGCCCTGATCATGCAACAGCGCGATCAACAAATTAAAGAACTCAGCCGCAGTATTGGCGCGTATGACGAAGAAATTCGGAAGAGCCTCGAACGGCTGGAGACATGGGCCGAAACCTATCGGCAAATGAAGAAAATTGTCGGTGACTTTGATCGGATTGGCGAGCGGCTAGAGCGCCGCATTAATGAAGTAGCCGAAATGCAGCGCCTTTCAGAAGAACGCTTCCGTGAAGAGTGGAACGACTGGGTGAAGGACGATCAACGGCGTTGGAAGCAATTCACACTGACCAACGATGAGGCATGGCGCGGACACGGTAAAGAAATGACCGACTTCCGCAAATTGGTCGAAGACACCCGCGATGCGCTGATGCCCTTGCGCCAATCTATTGAGCGCCTGTGGAAGCTAGAAGAAGCCCGCGCCCGCCTCTATATTGATGGCTATAAATCACTGATGCTAGAGTTCGAGGTCTCGGCTCCGTCCAGCATTCGCTCTACTACCGAGCTATCAGCCCTCAATACACCCAGCGGCAGCCTTAGCACCACTAGCCTAGAAAATGGTAATGCAGCCAATGGTAGCTAGGGCGTTTCGGCGCGTAGTTTTTGATATGCGCCCGCCCATGTATCGCTAGAACGGGTCAGCTTCGCAACCTTAATATCCCCAACGTGCTGGAACAACACCGCCATAATTGCGGGCAAGTTGTTCCACTCGTCTCTACGCACCAAATACTCAACATCGCCAGATAACTTAAAAACCCAGCGCCAGTTTTGCCGAAACTCCTCGGCCTTTATCCAATAGTCGCGGTCTTCCCACACTTGCGCCGAGTGTTCGATGGTCTCGTAAACACCACGCAGGCAATAGACCAAGTGGGCCACCATGTCTTTGGCTTCGTCATCAATAGTTGGTTTGGTACTTAGATGGCGCAAAATTTCAGCAATTGTCCGCATGTGTTGGTTGCGGGTTTTGCCCGGCCCATCAGTGTTGATCACACGTCCCATAGTTTATTGCTCCTTAAACTGATCGAAAAATTGGCGTGCGGGTGCGCGGTTGATATACCACAGCATATAAATGCAAATCAATCCTTGAAAAACCATGAGATAGCGATAGAGGCGATTAAACACGTCATTACTGGGATCGTTCAATACAAAACGGCTGTCATAATCACCATAATAGCGAATCAAGGATTCAAGAACGATAATAGCCATCATCAAAACCAAGCTGGCTTGAAAGGCCCAAAAAATGCCATGGGGCCGCCCACGCCACGCCATAAAGGTTGCCACACCATAGGCCACTGCGGCCAAACCCAATAACACCGTCCAGCCATCAAAAGGCAAACGCTGCCATAAATCTTCTTGTTGGTAGTTCAAGCGAAAGGCAATATAGACACGCAATAACGACGGCAACACCAACACCATAAAACCAAACAAAAAACCCAAACGCAGGCCAAGTGTGGGCAAAACATAGTGCCCAGTGGGTTTGGTCATCTGCTAGCCCTCAATAGTCGTGCGCGAGATGTGTGCACCCACGTTTCGCAGTTTTTCTTCAAGATTCATATAGCCGCGATCAATTTGCTGAACGTTGCGGATGGTCGTTTTGCCATGTGCCGAAAGAGCTGCCAAGACCATCGCCATGCCCGC
>CAZLPC010000329.1:0-4117 GCA_964561305.1 uncultured Anaerolineae bacterium | reverse complement strand
AGCATGGTTAGGGCTAACGGTGTTGAGCTTGTCGGCATACGCCAAGCCTATCGGTAATAAATCGCCACCTCGATCTAAGGCACTTAACACAGGGTGATCGCGGGGCGGTAGTGCTGCCTGATCCAGTCTAGCACCGGCCAATAAGCCTTGATAAGCCATGTTATGAATGCTAAGAACAGTGGCGGTTTGGTTCCAATAAGGTTCAAAACGCGACAAATAAATTAAAAACGGAATTAAGCCTGTGTGCCAATCGTGGACATGCACGACATCTGGCCACCAAGCGCCCGTTTCATGATCCGCGCCATTGCCCAAATGCCAAATTGCCCCCATGGCAGCCTGCGAGAAAAAAACAAAACGCTCAATATCCCAGTTTAAGTCTGTGTATTGGTAGGGTTGGTCAAAAAAGGGCCAGCTTCGCATAAAATAATAAGGCACATCTCGATAGATGGTCTTGCTGATATGAACGTCTGCTGTGCCCACTGTGCGGGCATATTGATAATAGAAGTTATGGGTCAGCCCATACGCTTGGCTATCAATTGTGCCATAATGGGGCATCAGCACCCGTGCATCAATCCCCAGCTTGCGTAAGGCACCCGGCAAACTGCCGACTACATCGCCCAAGCCGCCCGTCTTAGCAAATGGATCGGCTTCAGCAGCCACGAATAAAATATTCATAGATGTTATCCTTTTGGTATGGTCGAATCTACGCTTCTTTTAATGAGCTAAATTGTAGCGAACTTTTGACAAAGCTATGGTACACTACGATCCGCTTATGTACATCATCCACTAGACAAGACAATGGATAAAACAACACAACGCCTTATTTCTTGGAATATCAACGGCATTCGCTCAGTCATGAACAAGGGCTTCTTAGAGTGGCTTCAGTCGGCTATGCCCGATATTGTGGCCCTGCAAGAGACCCGCGCCGATAGCAACCAGCTACCCCCTACCCTAAAAACCCTTGATGGCTATCATGCCTTTTGGCTTGCAGCAGAAAAAAAAGGTTATAGCGGCGTAGGGTTGCTCACTAAAACCAAGCCCTACGACGTGCAATTTGGCATTGGAGACGCAGTATTTGATGTTGAGGGGCGTGTATTGACGGCCCATTACGATCAATTTACGCTTATTAACGCCTACTTTCCAAGTGGAACCAGCGGCCAAGAGCGCATTGACTATAAACTCGCCTTCAACGCCGCATTTTTGGCTTATTGCGAAACGGTACGAGCAAACGATAAACCGCTTATTTTTTGTGGTGATGTCAATACCGCACATCACGAGATTGATTTGGCCAATCCCAAAGCCAATGTCAAAAATTCGGGCTTTTTACCAGTCGAACGTGCATGGCTAGACAGTGTGTTTAGTAGGGGCTATGTGGATACCTTTCGGTATTTTTATCCTGACCTACCTGATCAATATACATGGTGGACAGCCCGCGCCAACGCCCGTGCCCGCAACATCGGCTGGCGTATTGATTATGTGATCGCCACCGACAATTTTATGCCTTATGTACAAGATGCCTTTATTCTAGCCAATGTGTTGGGGTCGGATCATTGCCCATTGGGAATTGAGTTTAGTCTACCCTAGCCTACTAATCGTTAGGCAACGACTTTAACTTAAAGCTGTGCCGATGGTCGGGGGTGCGCCCCAGCCGACTAATGGCTTCGCGATGTGCTTTTGTGCCATAGCCCACATTAAAATGAAGCTGATAATCATCGCTATAGTGTTGGGCTGTTTCGCGCACCAACACATCGTGCTGCTGTTTGGCTAAAATAGCCCCACATGCAATCGAGAGACAATACATATCACCCTTCACCAGTGCCAACTGTTGGCTGGGCGGAAAACCCATCGGACACGGCAAGGCGCTATCTGTCAGCAAAAAATCTACTCGCACCGAAAAATTAGCTTGTAGTTGGCTTAGAGCGCGTTCGGCGGCCAAGCGAATCGTAGGCATAATGCCTATTGTATCCACTTCTTCTACGTTCCCTACACCTACGCCCCATGCCAATGCCTCCAATTTCACTACGTCGGCCAAGCGATATACTTTGGGGCGACTAATCTTCTTGCTGTCGCGTACCTGAGACAAGACTTGTAATATATTGGCTGTGTCATCAAGGGGCAACACCACCATACCTACACACACTGGCCCAAAAATACTACCGCGCCCCGCTTCGTCTACACCAGCGATAACACGATAGCCTTTTTCATACAACGCCAGTTCTTGCTCAATTGTCGGGATCGGGGTTTTCGACATCTGGCTCAACTCCTTTTCAATACACGTTATAATAATGCAAAAAGGAGGATTTTGAAGATGCGAGACGTTGTTATTGTAGATGCAGTAAGAACTCCTGTTGGCAAGCGTAATGGAAGCCTAAGTGGCCTCCATGCCCTCGATTTAGGAAGTATTGTCCTGAGTGCGTTATTCGAGCGTACCGAAGTAGATGCCGCGCTGGTAGATTTTGTATTTTGGGGTTGTGTTAGCCAAGTCGGAGAGCAGTCTACCAATATTGGCCGCCAAACATGGCTAAACGCTGGCCTGCCCCTTACAGTGCCAGCCAGCACCATAGATACCCAATGTGGCTCTAGCCAGCAGGCCCTTAATTTAGCATTTGGGATGATCGCTAGTGGCTTGCATGATGTAGTGGTGGTGGGTGGCACAGAGAGCATGTCGCGGATTCCGATGGGCAGCAACTTTAAAGATGGCCCCGGCACGCCCACTCCTGACACCTTTTTAGAGCAATATGCGGTTACTCATCAAGGCGACAGCGCCGAGATGATCGCCCGCCAATGGAAGATTAACCGCCAAGATGCAGATGAATATAGCCTAGAAAGCCATCGGCGCGCCGACCACGCCACACAAAGCGGCTATTTCGAGCGCGAGATCATTCCGATTGATACTGTGAATGAAGTCGGCGATCCAATCTACATTGCTCGTGACGAAGGCATCCGCGCCGATACAACTCTTGAAAAAATGGCGACGCTTAAACCCGTGTTTCAAGCCGATGGCATTGTCACTGCCGCCAATGCCAGCCAAATCTCGGACGGTTCAGCAGCATTGTTGCTGATGAGCGCCGAAAAAGCCGCCGCACTGGGCCTAAAGCCATTGGCTAAAATTGTGGCCCAAACGCTCGTGGGGGTTGACCCAGTAATGATGCTAACCGGGCCCATCCCCGCCACCCAAGCCGTGCTAGCCAAAGCTAACCTAACACTTGATGATATTGATGTGGTTGAGATTAACGAAGCTTTCGCGTCGGTAGTGCTGGCATGGCAGCGCGATTATAAACCCGATATGAGTCGCGTCAATCCACATGGCGGCGCTATTGCCTTGGGGCATCCACTGGGTGCAACCGGCGCAAAACTGATGACTACTTTGGTTCATGCTCTAATCACCCACGATAAGCAATTTGGCTTGCAGACCATGTGTTGTGGGGGTGGGTTAGGCACTGGCACAATTATCGAGCGATTGAACTAGCATCCCCCCGATGATTAGGAGTTTTGGGCAAATGTGCTATCAGATAGGATTTTAAGAGTGTTCAGTAGATTGAAAAGGGCGCAAAATGACCAAATATCTCTTTACTATCGGTTTAATGATGGGTTTATTGGGGCTAAATTTTAGCCAAACTACTACCACTGCTCATGCCCAATCAAGTGGATCATGCTTTTTTATTCTCACCGTCGAAGAAGTCACTATTTTAGTTGATGAAGGCGATGGGTTATTTGATAACTTGATGGAAGTGCGGATGCTGCTGGTTACATCCGAAGACACCGTTAGCCTGCCCGAAACCGATACCTATCGAGTAGCTCAAAATGAGCCTATCGTTTTTGAGGATGGTATTCGGTTAATGGGAACCAGCGATTACAACATCATCTATATGTTGTTTATTGAGGTAGATCAACCATGGATAAGCCTTAGTGGGCTTGCACGCTGGGCAGTGGGCGGCCTAGTTGGTGGCATAGACCCGTTTGTGGGTGGTGTTTTGGCTACACTCATCAGCGAGGGGATTAGTTATTTAGAGGACTTAGCTTTCTCTGATACTATCCTCAGCGAAGACAGCGTGGTTATCCCATTAGATGCAGAAAATATTGGGACAACCACCCGCCATATCACTGAAGATGGCCA
>CAZLPC010000328.1:0-4128 GCA_964561305.1 uncultured Anaerolineae bacterium | reverse complement strand
ATAAGGGCCACTTTATTTTTGCGCCATGTCTTGACATGCCGATCCAGCGCATTAAGGGCAATATTGGTTTTGCCCCCGACAAACCATTTATAAAAGGGGGCTTCGCTATCATCTAAAACAGTGTGCCATTTCTCAAACCATTCTAGCTGCTCGGCCCGTTTGGCCCAAAACGCTTCAACATCGGCTTCAGCTTCGCGCACCATGGCTTCATAATCGGGAACATGAGCGTTTTGGATGATGTCATCAGAGGGGTGATACCACTCGCCAGTTGGGGGCGAAAAGTCGAGGTCGGACATAAAAAAGCTCCTTTAATTTTTTAGGCTGGGGTACACGCAAACTATCACTATGGGTATAGGATAGCACAAAGCCGCCTCATCAGCACAAAGTCGGTAAGATACGGCGGCTGTCTATCTATGCAGTGACTTGCTTCGGTATTTAGCTGGGCTCTGAGACGAGTAGCTTATTGGCTGTTGATTCGCTGGTTATGATCTCACGGATAGCATAGGGGCCCTTGTGTTGCGATTCATAATAGGTTCGCATTAACACCTCAATGATTAGGCCCAACAAAATGGTTTGAATGCCGCCCACAATCAACAACCCACTTAAAAACGGCATAGGGGTTGCTACCAATGCAATGCCTGTGAAGAGGGTGTGCAATAGCATAAAAAACAGCAAAAATGTGCCCAAACCGCCCATCACAAAACCTGTACCCCCGAAAATATACATGGGGCGCGTGTTAAATTTGGTCAGGAAGGTCACCGTCACAAGGTCTAGCACCACTTTGATAGTGCGCCACAAGCCATACTTGCTTTTGCCGTGAATGCGTGGACGATGATTGACCACCATTTCATCAATTTTTGCACCCGCCGCATTGGCCAATACAGGGATAAAGCGGTGCATTTCGCCATACAGCCGCACATGATCCAACACTTCACGCCGATACATTTTTAGCGTGCAGCCATAGTCATGCAAGCGTACATTGGTTGTCCGCGAGATCAGTCCGTTGGCAAACATTGAGGGGATACGGCGCGTGACCATGCGATCTTTACGGTCGCGCCGCCAACCGCTGACCAGATCATACCCTTCATCCATGCGGGCTTTCATGCGCGGCAAGTCGTTGGGATCATTTTGCAGATCAGAATCCATCAAGCAAATAATAGCACCTGTCGCTTGATCGATCCCAGCTTGAATAGCGGCGGTTTGGCCAAAGTTGCGCCGCAAAAAGACCATCTTCACATGGCTATCTTTTTCCGCAATTTGCATCATTACCTCGGCACTGCGATCACGGCTTCCATCATCTATATAGATGATCTCATAGACAATGTTCATGCCCTCTAGGGTGTGGCTAAGTTCTTTATGCAGCAGGGGCAAATTTTCTTCTTCGTTATAAACAGGTAGCACCACCGATAGATCGTAGGGATAGTTGCGGGTGCGATTGCTGACGATGGTCATGATTATAGATTCTTTCTGTATGAACGGTTGGTCAGAACGGCGGCATTATAGCGCGGTGCATTGCCCTACGCTAGCGTAAGTTATGCCTAAACTGTCACACGATTTCGACAAATCTAACAACAGCTATCGCAAAAACGACTTGTACAATAAAGCTCGTAGCCATAGAGAGAGAAAGTATATAAAGCCATCATGTTACGTTGGACAACTTATGACCTTGTTTTTTTTGATTGTGATAGCACCCTTAGCACTATTGAAGGTGTAGATGAACTGGCGCGGCTAAAAGGCAAAGATTGGCGCGTAGGCGTATTGACTCAGAAGGCGATGGACGGCGACCTTGACCTTGCCGATGTCTATGGCAAACGCCTCAAAGCCATTCGCCCTACTCGTGGCCAAATGGACATGATCGAACAACTCTATTGGGATCGGCTTGTGCCAGACGCTGAAGCAGTAACAGCGGCGCTAAGTTATCTTCAAAAGCATGTTTTCATCATTAGTGGTGGGTTGCACGATGCTGTAGAAGGCTTTGGCAAGCGTTTGGGTGTGCCCAACGAGCGGATTCGTGCTGTGACATTAGAGTATAACGAGCTTTCGGGCGAATGGTGGCGTTACTATGATCAGGCGGCCCAAAAGCACAAACGCTATCTTGACTTTGCCGAAGGGCCGCTTACCGTTTCATCGGGCAAGCCCCAAGTAGTGCGCGAATTGGCCGGCAACTTATTTGGTCATCGTTTTTTTATTGGGGATGGATCAAGTGATCTGGCAACTAAAGGCAACAGCGTAGATTTATTTGTTGGTTTTGGCGGCGTGGTGGTGCGCGAACGTGTCGAACGCGAGTCGGATGTGTTTATCTATCCCAATACACTTGCACCAGTACTGCCCTTGGTAACGGGTTTGGCGGGGTGGTATGCACTGCAAAACACCCCCTATCAAGCTGTTTTTGCCAAAGGGCTAAAGCTATGCCTATCATCGGCAGTGCGCTTCAATAAAGATGGGCTTTCACAAAGTTTTCGTAAAGAATTTGAACCCGTCCAGACCACTGGTTGATCTGGACGGATGCTTAAGTAGTGGATGGCGGTGTGGTAGGTTGCCAGCCTTCCCAACCGCGTGCTTGCCACGCCGCGTAGAGCGCAATAGAGCCAACCGTAGCTACATTTAGGCTTTCGACATTACCGCGCATGGGCAACGTCGCCAGCAGATCGCAGGTTTCGCGCACCAAACGCCGCATTCCATCGCCTTCACTGCCCAAAACCAACCCAATCCCGATATTAAGATCGAGTTTGTCTATGGATTTGGTGTCGGGGCCAATATCTAGCCCCACTAGCCAAATATCTTGTTCTTTGAGGTGCTTCATGGTATTGACCAAATTGTTAACTTGGGCAATCTTCAGATGCTCTGAAGCACCGGACGAGGCCGCCACCACCGAGGGCGTAATACCCACACCGCGCCGTTCTTGAATAACGACACCGTGTACACCCACTGAGTCGGCAATACGCAACACCACCCCTACATTTTGTGGGTCTTTCAGCAAGTCTAGCAGCAGCAAAAATGGTCGTTCGTTGCGTTGACGAGCCAGTTCTAAGATGCTGTCTACATCGCTGTAGCGATAGGAGCTTGTGCGTAACAACACCCCTTGATGGTTGCCCTCGCGGGCTAAATCTTCGACAATACGCTTGGGCACACGTCGCACATTAACACCCTTAGCATTTGCCATTGTGGTAATTTCTTGGACGATACCTTTTTCTTCGACGGTTTCGACCAATAACAGTTGTTGAAAGTTGCGGCTGTTGGCCCGTAATGCTTCTAGAACCGGCCAACGGCCATAGATATAGTCTGACATAGTGGTTTAGACGTACCAGAAACTTTCTTCGTTTGTCGGATCAATGATCGTAACACCGCGTTGGGTCAATTCGTCACGAATTTTGTCAGCCAGTTCAAAATTACGGGCTTTGCGGGCATCGCGGCGCATTTGAACCAAAAAGCGAATCAGGTCGGCTTCGCGGTCAGGGTTATAGTTTACAGTCTGTTGGGGTACAACACCCAAAACCCCGCCACCTAGCTCGTTATAGACATCATTGATGGCCGTCAAAACACTGTGCCCCACGGTCACGTTGCTATAAAGCAAGTCGTTTACTTCGCGGGTTAGGGCATAGAGCGCCGCCAGTGCATTGGGCGCATTAAAATCGTCGTTCATTGCTTCCACAAATTGCTTGCGCGTTGCCTGAACTGTTGCAAGAATGCCGTTGCCCTCGTCGCTTTCGGTGGCAAAATGCAACTTCTCGCGCAAGAAATGGATGGCTGTATACATGCGCTTCCAGCCTGTTTGCGCATCTTCTAGGGCCTGTGGGCTAAAGGTGATAGGGTTGCTATAGTGGCCGCTAGCGATAAAAGCACGAATCACCTCTGGTGCATATAACACCAGCGCATCTTTGATAGTATAAAAATTGCCCAAACTTTTCGACATTTTAACGGCATTACCATATTCATCAGGAACCATTAAGCTGCCGACCAAAATCCAATAGCGGGCAAATTCGGCATCGTTGCAGGCTTCGCTTTGGGCGATCTCGCACTCGTTATGGGGAAAAATGTTATCAATGCCGCCGCCATGAATATCGAAAGTGTCGCCGAGATATTTTTGGGCCATCGCCGAGCATTCAATGTGCCACCCCGGAAAACCCT
>CAZLPC010000327.1:3642-4136 GCA_964561305.1 uncultured Anaerolineae bacterium | reverse complement strand
TTTACAAGATTTTGTTGCCGATGGCACGTCCTGCTGTTGCTGCAATAGCCGTCTTGCAAGCGATTGTGGCTTGGAACGACTATTTCCTTGCATTGCTTATTTTGACCGATGAAAACAAATGGACGTTGCCGCTAGGCCTTATGCAGTTTCAAGGGCAATACGGCACAACCAATTGGTCGGGCATTATGGCGTATGTCACCATATTGATGGTTCCAGCCATCATCTTTTACATGCTCACAGAACGTTATATCGTAACTGGACTTACTGGCGGGGAACTAAAAGGCTGAACCCGCACCCTTTGGGTTGCTAATTTAAGGATAAAACATGACATCACTATCGCGGTTGTATCAAAATAAAACTCTGACTGTTAAGGAACGGGTAACTGATTTATTGGCACAAATGTCACTTGATGAAAAACTGGCACAGTTGGGGGGGGTGTGGGTAACAGATTTAATTGATGAAACTGCACAGTTTTCTTTACCAAAAGCCCACCC
>CAZLPC010000327.1:0-3632 GCA_964561305.1 uncultured Anaerolineae bacterium | reverse complement strand
CGGTATAGGGCATATTACACGCATTGGTGGGGCTGCTATGTTGCCGCCACAGTCCTCGGCGGCATTGGCCAATGCCATTCAACATCACTTGGTCGAGCAAACGCGGCTGGGCATTCCAGCGATTGTGCATGAAGAAAGTTGTGCAGGCTATATGGCCTATGGTGCAACGTCTTTTCCACAGGCAATTGGCATGGCCGCAACATGGGAACCAGAGCTGATAACAACTCTGACCGAGACCATTCGTCAGCAAATGCGCTCAGTTGGGGCCCACCAAACCCTTGCCCCTGTTCTTGATATTGCCCGCGATCCTCGTTGGGGGCGTATCGAAGAGACTTTTGGTGAAGACCCCTATCTGGTGTCGCGCATTGGGCTTGCATATATCAAGGGTATTCAAGGCGATACATTAGAAACTGGCGTTGCCGCCACGGGCAAACACTTTTTGGGCTATAGCTGGTCAGAAGGGGGCTTAAATTGGGCCCCAGCCCATATTCCAGCACGAGAACTGCACGAAATATTCGTAACGCCTTTTAGGGCTGCTATTCAAGAAGGCAATATCGCTACCATTATGAATGCCTATCAAGAACTAGACGGCGTACCGCTAGGTAGCTCGCGTGAACTATTAGTCGAGTTGTTAAGGGAACAACTTGGTTTTAACGGTGTGGTGGTTGCAGATTACTTCACATTGGCCATGTTTGTGGACTATCACCACATCGCCCAAACCAAAGCCCAAGCTGCCAAATATGGGCTTGAAGCCGGTATAGATGTTGAGTTGCCGGCCCATGATGTCTATGGCGAAGCCTTACATGCCGCAATTGTTCAAGGCAAAATTGATAGCGAGTTAGTAGATGCCTCGGTACGACGGGTGCTAAACATGAAGTTTGAGTTGGGTCTGTTTGACAATCCTTATGTAGACGAGACTCAAGTGATCACTATTTATGAAGATGAAAGCGCAGTTCGTTTATCTCGGCAAGTGGCCGAAAAGTCAATTGTGCTGCTTAAGAACGATGGTATTTTGCCACTTTCGTCCAATTTGGCATCTATCGCCATAATCGGCCCCTCAGCCGACAGCATACGTTTGCTGCAAGGCGATTATCATTATCCATCACATTATGCCGATGTGAGTTTTAATCCTAATGTTGACCCCGCCGCGCCGGCCCCCACTGTAACCACACGGAATTTGAACCTAGCGGAGCGTTTTCCACCCTCTACCAGTATTTTAGCGGGTATCAAACAAGTGGTTTCGGCTGATACGACCATTTTGTATGCCCAAGGTTGCGAGATTAACACGCCCGATACATCTGGGTTTGAGGCTGCCATTAAGGTTGCCGAAGCTGCACAAGTGGCAATTGTGGTGGTGGGGGGCAAGTCGGGCCTTAGTCCAGACTGTACGACTGGTGAATCTATTGATCGTGCTACGTTGGGCTTGCCCGGTGTTCAGCAACAATTGGTCGAGGCAATTTATGCCACTGGTACACCCACCATTGTGGTGCTGATTAATGGTCGTCCTTTATCGGTGGAATGGATCGATCAACATCTACCAGCAGTGGTCGAGGCGTGGTTGCCGGCCCAAGAAGGGGGCAATGCTGTTGCCAATGTTTTGTTTGGCAAGGCCAACCCCGGCGGCAAGTTGCCCGTTTCCATTCCGCGCCATGTGGGCCAAGTGCCTGTTTACTACAATCACAAACCTTCTGGTGGGCGCACACACTGGCAAGGAGATTATATAGATTCGCCGACATCGCCCCTCTATCCTTTTGGGCATGGCCTAAGCTATACCAGCTTTACCTATAGCGATCTCAGCTTTTCTAGTAGCCATGTGAGCGCCCAAGACACCCTGCACATTACTTGCCGCGTCACCAATACGGGTAGCGTGGCTGGCGACGAAGTGGTGCAGCTTTATTTGCACGATGTGTTTGCTAGCGTAACGCGCCCCCTCAAAATGTTGAAGGGCTTTAAGCGCATTTCGTTAAAACCCAACGAGACTAAAACACTCACATTTGCCCTGCCTGTGGCCCAGTTGGGTTTTTACGATCGCCAAATGTGCTTTGTTGTCGAGCCGGGTGAAGTAAGAGTGATGATCGGCAGTTCATCAGCAGACATTCGTTTAGAGGGCAGTTTTGAGATCGTCGGTAATACAACAGAAGTGGAACATGTGTTCTTAACCCCCGTGGAGGTACTTTCATGAAACGTTGGATAGCGTTTGGCACAGTTTTTGTATTTGTTTTTTCAATAGCATTTTCGGCGGTGTTTATGCCCATTAGCCATGCCCAAGATCCGTTGCCACCCCTAGAGCCGCCTAGCGAAGGCGCATTTTTTACAGGGCAATATCGCAATGTGTTGGCCGAGTGGGGCTTGTCTCAAGCTGAAATTGATGAACGTATTGAAGCGGTTTTTCAACAACTTTTCTATGGGAACGATAATACCGAGCGCGTTTATTATCCTGTCGGCGACAACATGGCCTATATGTTGGATACAGGTAATGGGGATGTCCGCAGCGAAGGTATGTCCTATGGCATGATGATCTCAGTTCAATTAGACAAACAAGAAGAATTTGATCGTTTGTGGACATGGGCTAAAACCTACATGTATCGCACTGAAGCGCCCTATCAAGGCTATTTTGCGTGGAACTGTCTACCTGATGGCACCCAACTGAATAGCAACCCAGCTTCTGATGGCGAAATTTGGTTTGTGACAGCCTTGTTTTTTGCAGCGCATCGGTGGGGCAATGGCGAAGGCATCTATAACTATGAAGCCGAAGCCAACGCTATTTTGCATACGATGTTGCATACCGAAGACGAAAACGCTTGGCCCAGCAAAAACATGTTTAATGCCGACAACTACATGGTGGTTTTTGTGCCTAGCCACGGTCCCGAAAGCCTATTTACCGATCCGTCTTATCATACGCCCTATTATTATGAGCTCTGGGCGCGTTGGGCCGAAAAAGACAACGACTTCTGGGCTCAAGCCGCCCAAGCTAGCCGTGACTTTTGGCCGCTAGCCGCCCATCCCGACACAGGCCTAATGCCCAATTATTCTGAATTTACGGGCGAACCCCGCCGCAGTAGTGATTATGGCGAGTTTTTTGGGGCTGATGCGTGGCGTGTTGCCATGCAGGTTGCAGTAGATTATGCGTGGTTTGCTGCTGATTCATGGCAAATTGAGCAAAGCAACCGTCAGTTGCAATTTTTTGCAAATGAGGGCATTAATACCTATGTAGACAAATACACCATTGATGGTCTCGAACCGCAAAGCCGGTGGCACTCTGAAGGCCTTGTGGCTATGAATGCCACCGCCGCATTAGCTGCCACCGATCCAGTGGCTTGGGAGTTCGTTGAAGCCTTTTGGAATACCAGCTTGCCAACTGGACAATGGCGCTATTATAGTGGCTTGTTATATATGTTGGCATTATTGCATCTAAGCGGCAATTTTCAAGTGTATTAGTGTGAAGTCTCGCTGTCGAAAAAACGCCCTCATCCCAAACTTGTAATGAGAGGTGAGGGCATCTGCGAGACGCAGCAATGAGTGCCCTTTTTAAAACAACATTGGAGATATTCATTAATCATGTACGATCCAAAACCCGAGCATAAATTTACCTTTGGCCTGTGGACGGTGGGCAACCCCGGCGCAGACCCCTT
>CAZLPC010000326.1:0-4152 GCA_964561305.1 uncultured Anaerolineae bacterium | reverse complement strand
AACTTCCTGACAGACGACGAGGACGCCCACCGCACAGGTAAGGCCCTCAGCCTAGAGCCCAAGGGAGTCCTCTACGTGCTTCTGAAGAGCGTAAGAGATGGCCTGCTAGACAAGAAGAAGGCAGGGGAATCCCTAGGAAATATGCTTGAGGAAGGCTTCTGGCTCTCACCAGAGATAATCCACAGCTTCCATGAAGCACTAAACAAACTCAGAGTCCAGTAATAAGACTTGGAAAATATGATTTAGCGAAGCCTACTATAACGCCCACGCCATTTCAAACGGGCTTTCGGGCCGATAATCGAAGCGCTAGTTTGAACCAAAGCCAGCGGCCGACCCCACAGCGGGCCGCTGGCGGCGCTGATTACCCCTGCGGCTCAAGCGGTTGCCACGCAAACGCAGCACCTGCCCGGATGACATGCCCCAAGCCCGGAAACGGCAAATGATAAAACAACGTTAAGATACCCGCATCGGCACAGTGCTCCAAAAGCCGCTGGCGCGTTTCGGCTGCCATCACGGGATCGGTATCGAAGACAAAATGCCACTGGGGATGGGCGAATTGAGGCGGGCGGTGCAAAATGTCCACTACATGCAACAATTGATCGCCCTCAGATGACAACAATAGGCCCGCATGGCCCAGTGTGTGGCCGTGCGCCGCCACCACTTGCACACCCTCGGTCAACAGCGCCCCATCTGCCACCAATGCCAAGCGCGAGCCAAGCGATTGCATCCGCTTCAGCGTGGCGGCATCGTTTGGCTCTGATGAAGCCGCCCAACGCATTGTCCATTGTTCCCACTCGGCGCGGGTGGTGACATAGTTGGCATTCGGATAAATCGGCTGGTCGGCTTCATCAAACAGCCCAATAATATGATCGCCATGAAAATGCGAGAGAAAAATGAGGTCAATATCGGCGGGTGTGTGGCCCATGCTGGCAAGGGCCGCCAACAAATTGCCGCCTTGCGGTCGGCGCTGCACCCCAAACCCCACATCCACCAACAGCCTCATGCTGGGGGTAGACACCAGCAATATATTCATGCTCGTTTCAAACTGTTCCACATCGCCAAGTGCGGCCAGCACCACGGCTGGCTCGACGTTGATAAAGCTTTGCGGTACGTCTGGGGCCGCCACAGTGCCGCTATATTCTTCCAACACCGCACACTGTATCTGGCCGATCTGAAATGTATGGATGGTCGTCATCAAATTATCCTTTGCTGGCGGCGCTAACATCCGCAAATAAACGAAAACTTATAATGGGCCCTATCCTTTTTTCAGCCGCGCCAAATTCTCAGTAAATGGCGGGTAGATCACGCCATGTTCTGTAATGATGGCCGTGATATAGTGGGCTGGCGTAACATCAAAGGCCGGATTGGCGACCTGCACACCCGCCGGCACAATCGCGTGGCCGTTAATGTGCGTCACTTCGTCGGCGGCGCGTTCTTCAATTTCAATGGCAGCGCCGTTGGGGGTGGCGAAGTCTAGGGTAGTAGAAGGCGCGGCCACATAAAACGGGATATTATGGGCATGGGCCGCCAATGCCAGCATAAATGTACCGATTTTGTTGGCTGTGTCACCGTTGGCCGCCACCCTGTCGCAGCCCACCACACACAAATCTACTTTGTGGCGCTGCATAAAAAAGGCCGCCGCGCCGTCGGCAATTACCCGATGCGGAATTTGCAGTTGCTGAAGCTCCCATGCGGTCAGGCGTGCGCCTTGCAAGCGCGGGCGCGTCTCGTCTACCAACACTTGGGGTTGCTTGCCGGCCTCGTGGGCCGTGCGGATAATGCCCAACGCGGTGCCATAATCCACCGTGGCCAATGCGCCCGTGTTGCAATGATGGATGATCGTCGGCTGATCGGGAATAAGACTAAGCGCGTGCTGGCCAATGGCGCGGTTAATGGCCACATCTTCGGCCGCGATGGCCTCCGCCTCCGCCTCTACCCACTGCGCCAACGCCTGCACATCATCGCCTTCAAAAGCCGCCACGCCCTTCAGCACGCGGTTGATCGCATAAAATAAATTGACCGCCGTCGGGCGCGATGCCGCCAAAACTGCGCCCGCCGCCTCTAACTCGGCTTTTAAACCCGCCATAGTGCTGCTGGTACGCTGTTGGGCCGCCAACGCCAAGCCATAGCCCGCCGTCGCACCAATCGCCGGCGCACCGCGCACCACCATCTGTTGGATGGCCACCGCCACCGCTTGATAGTCGCGATAGTCAATATAAGTGGTTTGGTGGGGCAACACACGCTGATCCAACAGCCGCAAACGGTCGCCCAGCCACGTAATAGTACGATACATGCGCCTTTTGTCCTTTATATTTTATACGTAGCATCCGCTACCAGTTCGCCGATTATAACAAAGTCGGCAAGGGTTGTGGTTTATTTAAACTCCATTTATTTTGATTACCTCGTTCCGCAGACCGATGGCATGAAGCAGGCGACGCATGTGCCGCACCCTACAAACCGCGTGGCCGTGCTATCGAAGGGTCGCCAAATTTGGCGACCGAATGACGACATAGTTTGGGGAACGCAGCATTCAACAGTGTAAGCGCAATTAATAGAACACATCTTCGCCCAACTTAGAATAAAGTATACATTTTTCATGTATTGACAATTAATTATCGGCTCGCTATAGTATTGGGGCTTAACCAATATTCAACTTTATCCTAACTTTATCGCAACATTAGGACTGTATCATGTCGTTTACAATCGAAAAACACCCTACCGAAAACATTATCATAGCTAGGCTTCACAAAGAATATAGCACGTTTAAAGATACACCCCATAGCAACGCCGAAGTGGTTAAGCTGTTAGATCAAGCCACCCAAAAGCAAAATCTGATTATCGTTTATGGCGAGTATGTCCCCGACTTTAGCGAAGTACACGTAGGCAGCAACAGCGTGGCCCAAGGCGAAGACCCCCTTTTTAAACATGAAAATCTTGGCTTGGCAATACTTGTCTCTGATTTACCTGTGGTGAAGATGATGGCCGCAGGCATGGCAAGCGACGCATTTGGCAACCTTAATGTGCTTGTTTTTGATACTGAAGCAGAAGCCTTAGCCCACTGTCGGCAATTGGTGAACTAAGCAGGCCGTTGAGACACGATTTTTTGGGCGGGCGTGTTGGTGCGTCCGCCTCTCCCACCGCCTACATTTTTCATATATTGACAATTAATTATCGGCTCGTTATAGTGTTGTGGTTTAACCAATATACAACCTTATCCTAACTTTATCACAATACTAGGAGCCTATTATGTCTTATACCGTCATTGCTCATGATCAAGAACCCGTTATTGTTATCCGACTTCATAAAGACTACGTTGCCACCCAAGAAATGCACGACAGCAACAGTGCGCTCTTAAAACTATTGGATCAGGCCACCCAAAAACAAAATGTGATTATCGTCTATGATGGCTATGAGCCAAGCTTCACCGATCTGCAACAAGGCAGCAACAGCGTCTCTCAAGGCGAAGACCCGTTGTTTAAGCACGTCAACCTGAAGCGCGTGGTGCTGGTCTCTACGAGTGAAGTCGTGAAGTTGATGGCCGCAGGCATGGGAACGGATGCCTTTGGCAACCTCAATATTCCTGTTTTTGAAGACGAAATCGAAGCCTTAGCCCACTGTCGGCTATTGGCGATCTAATCACCGGTTTCAAACACAATCATTGTTGGGCGGACGTGTTCCGCCCAACATTACAAGCGCCCTACTCGATGACCCGACACACCCGAAAACCCACGTTATAGGCGCGTTGGTCGGGGGGCAGCTTAGCCCGATAGTCTACCCGAAAATACGTAAAATCTTGATCTTCAAACGCGCCACCCCCATGCACCACACGTTTGATGTCGTTGTAGGTGTTGTCGGCATCGCCGGTGGTATAGCCAGTGCTGCACCATTCCCATACATTGCCCACCATGTCTTGGGCCCCAAACGGGCTGGCCCCGTCGGGATAGGCATCTACGGGCGTGGGGCCGTTCATTTGCCAGCCAAAATTGGCCAATTGAGCGCTGGGGGCCGCATCGCCCCACGGATAGGGCCGCCCGTCGGGGCCTTGGGCGGCCCATTGCCATTGGGCATCGCTGGGTAGCACAATGGTTTCGCCGCTTTGCTCGGTCAGCCACCGACAAAAGGCCGTGGCTTCGTGCCAACAAATATTGGTAC
>CAZLPC010000325.1:2786-4154 GCA_964561305.1 uncultured Anaerolineae bacterium | reverse complement strand
CAAAACTGGGTCAACAGCCGCTATGCTCTCAAAATTGATGCTGTCACCTTTGGAGAGTTATTGCTCTCGCTTTATGCATTGTTTGGCGTACTGGTGGCCCTAGATCGCTTGCCTGTGCTTGCGCCCTATATGCTAACTTATGCAGTATCTTTTGCGGTGTTTGCCCTGTGGAACATTCGGCAAAACTGGGAAATGTCGCGCCAGCAACAACCAGCTGTAGCAGTCGGAGATTAATCATAACGCGGTGTGGATAGCTGAAAACTACCCACACCTTTACTATAGATTTTAGTCAAAGCCCGTGATCGGAGGATTGACAATAGGAGCCGATGGCTCATTATTAGTGGGACTACTCACCAAAACGCGCTCGTCAATAATAGGCACATTAAAGTAGATGCCACGGAAGAAGCCCCGCGAAAACTGCGTCCAAACCTCGCCAAATTGGGGTGTCTGCAAGCGCACCCATCCCCCTGCAAAGTTACGCCCTGTAATCAGATACTCGCCGGGCGGCAACAAGAACCGTAACTCGCGGCCGCGTGGTATATCATAAACGGGGATAAACACAGCCACCACAAACGTAGATTGTAGCAAATCACCATAGGGTGGATTAATAACGGGTACACGGTTGATATTGCCTCGGAAGATCGTAAAGCGACCCCGCACCCAACCATCACCAAAAGGTGTATCAGTGACATAAAACCAAATACTATCGGGCGAAATACCCGCAACAGAATATTGTTCGCCCCCCTCTAAAATACCTAAAATCGCGTATTCTGCGCTGGGGCCAGAACGCAAATTCAAAGCCTCAACATTAACGAAAGCAATGTTAGGTAGTGGGCCAAAGCTAGCTGGTTGTGGCAGGCCAAAGGTAATCGGCACATCAAACCAAGAGCCTCTAAATGCACCGCTGCTGGTTGTTAGCCAAACATCGCCCAATGGCGAGCGCACCTCGACCCATAAGCCATCATAGCTGCGGCCAATCACTTCATACTGTGTTTGCCCACCCACCACTGTGCCGATAATGTCGCCACCGGGCAGATCAAACGCTGCAACATTGATATATACAATAAAGATAAATGGCTCTAACTCACCATACGGGCCGCGATCTACGGGAACACTATTAATGTCGCCACGAAAGATCGTAAAACGACCCCGCACCCAGCCATCGCCAAAGGGTGTACCAGTAACTTTAAACCAAACACCATCCGACGATTTAGCAACAACAGCATAGTCTTCGCCGCCGTTTAAAACCCCTAATAGCCTATATTTGGCATCAGGGCCAGTACGTAAATTCAAGAAATCTACATTTACAAAAATACGATTATCCGTTTGGGCATTCGCTGTTTGCGTTGGCAACGCCCCCATTGGCAC
>CAZLPC010000325.1:0-2776 GCA_964561305.1 uncultured Anaerolineae bacterium | reverse complement strand
ACAACCCGCAGATGTTTCATGCGTTAAAACCCCTTCTTTTCAGCCTTTATCCGAGATTCTTCTTAACTTTAGCATCCTCATGCAAAAAACACCAACAATCGCGGATGGGTTGGCACAGTTGGCGACATGCCGTACAATATTGTGGTGTTTGATTATCGTAACCACAAACTGCGGGTATTTAGCGTTTATGAAAAATATCAACCCATCTAAGCACGTTAACCGTCGCGGGCGTTTTTATCTATTTTTGGGCATTTTTGTCTTTCTGATAGGCCTCATCTTGGTCGCATCGGGTATGTTGCTCTTATTATTGCCAGTGCTGGGCACTACGCTATCAGCGCCCATAGCGATTGTGTCACTCATTATTGGTGGTGGAATGGCATTGGCTGGCATTGGTTTAATGTTCAGAGGCACTACCCTTAAGAAAGATAATATGCAGGCTTATGATGTAGGCGAAGCCATGCGCTCATTTTTGGGTACAGATGCTCGTTATACCTTTGTTCGTAACATCAGCAAGCGTAGGTTAGGCTATATTGACGCAGTGCTAATTGGGCCGCCGGGCGTGTTGGTACTGCGGACAGTGGACTATCAAGGCGAATGGATTAATGAAGGTGTCTATTGGAAAGTACGCGCCAAAAACGGGGCATTGCGCCCTAGTTCCAATAATCCCACCCGCGAGTGCGCCAAAGATGTGTATGCCCTGCGAAAATATCTAAGTAAATATAACCTAAGCCGTGTGCCTGTATATGGCGTGGTTGTCTTTACATCAGATCGTGTGAAGTTGCGTGGACAAGGGCCCGTTGTGCCCATTGCTGAAAAACCCACGCTTTATCAGATTCTTAGCCGTGACTATCTGCGCGAAGAGCGCATTAACAGCCCACAAATCCGTAAAGTTGTGGATGCACTTGCCGATTGATGATAAAAAGCAGGCGAACATGGTTAGTGGGGGTGGGGATGCTGATGTTAGCGGGGTGCTTTGCCGACCCCACGCCCACACCTCAAGCCATGATCGAGGTATCCGCGACCCCGCGCCCTACTCAAACCGATATACCGCTAACTGCTACCCCGGACCAAACCGCTACACCCACACCTTGTGTCGTAAATGCAACATGGCAAGATACCTATACAGTAAAAGCCGGCGACACCCTCGCCCAAATTGCCTATTTATTGGGTATCAGTGTTGAGGCACTGGCACAAGGCAACTGCTTAGTTCGACAAGATTTTGTTTATGTGGGCCAATTGTTGTATGTACCAAATGCCTTTGCACTGGGACTGGCTACCGATCGAGAGGCAGCAGCAGTTTCGATATTGTTTGTGCGCGATGAAGGCGAATTTCGCAATTTGTGGGGTGTGCGCTCGAATGGTGTAGCCCCTCAACGCCTGACCAGCAACATGCTGATCAATGCGCCCCCAGTGCGATCAAATGACTTAACCCAAGTAGCCTTGCGCGGGGTGTCTTGGTTTCATGTGCCCGATGCCCCAACCGATGCTATCAATCTGGAAGCACTACCCTCTGATATTTGGCTGGTGGCCACCGATGGGGCCGGTTTGCGGCTGTTGATAGAGCAAGGCCCCTTTGATGCGTTCTATCGTAGTGCGCCTGCTTGGTCGCCAGACGGCACACTGCTAGCATTTATTGAGCAGCGCGATGCCATCGGCTCGTTGATACTTATTCAATCCAATGGGCGCAATAGGCAAGTGGTTTTTACTGCCGATTTTACACCACCTAACCAGAACACACCCATCAACCCAGTTTGGTCACCAGATGGCCAACAAATAGCGGTGGTCGCATGGGAGGCCGACAACCGGGCAGGCTTATATTTATTAACACCCGAAATCGGCACCTTGCCCACCGCACTGTACAGCAGTTTTTTATATATGGATGGCCCGTTTTGGGTTCCACTAGATGGGGTAAATGGCCGTCCGGCGGTTGCAATACAAACACTGAACACCCGTTTTCGCCCACAGTGGCAAGTAGTGGATATTGAGCGCGGCACAGCTATAACACGCGAAAGCGGGTTGCGGCTGGTTAGTCCTAATGTGGGGTGGTTTGCCGCACCTCATCCAGATGGGGTGTCGCTGTATGGCATTCATAGCCAATCCATCACCGTGTTGCCCACTACTTTGGCACATATCAGTTTCGCACCACAAGGCGAGCAAATGATAGCAGGTATGAGCGATGCAGGCATGGATTATTTACGCTTAGACGAGCCACTGCGTCAGACCATTTTAGGCGGATCGGTGTTGTATCCGGTGTGGGCCCCACCCCAATATGTGGTGTTGCCCTAGCTTAAGGCTTCCAGCAGTTCTGCTGACACATCGGCCAACAATGGGTTATTGGCATCTCGCTCCGACAATAGCGGCGCTTCGATACGCCACTCCACCGCCGCTTGTGGATCGTTCCAGATAATGCCATTTTCATCGGCAGGATTATAATACTGATCCACAATATAGATTAAGATACAGTCTGTGAGTGCATAAAATCCATGTGCAACCCCCGTCGGTATATAAAGCCCAGTGGGTTTGTCGGCGTGCAGATCAATGGTCTGGCTTTGCAGATAAGTGGGCGATTGCAAGCGTAAATCCACTAAACCTGCCCGAATGCTGCCTTGCACCAGTTGCCAATAGTCTACTTGATGCCGATGGAAATGTAGCCCCCGCAAAACACCTGCTTTTGACTCGGAGCGATTGGTTTGCAGATGTTCCCATGTGCGCTGTGGAAACCACTCGCGCCGAAAGGACTCCATAAATTGACCACGTTCATCCCCAAAAACCCGTA
>CAZLPC010000324.1:3974-4195 GCA_964561305.1 uncultured Anaerolineae bacterium | reverse complement strand
GTCGCACCATTGCTATTGCGATATTGGTGATTTTTGTGCTGATCTTCATTCCCAACCCGATTGAGTTTATTCCTGCGAGTAACTAATGCCCAAAACTACGACAGCACCTGCCAATAAACCCAAGTCAAAAGCAGCGGCTAGCAAATCGTCGGCCAAACCGAAGGCATCGGCTACGCGCCAGCGCCAGCGCCAAACCGAGCAATGGTGGCAAAGGATGTTAC
>CAZLPC010000324.1:0-3964 GCA_964561305.1 uncultured Anaerolineae bacterium | reverse complement strand
CCCTGCATGGCTTGGTTTGATCTTAATTATGCTGCTGTTTTTGTATGATGTGGTTGGCGATGCCTTGCCATTTGGTGAAGAAGTGCGCCACGATATTCTGCGCCGAGACACCTCTTCACGAGCCAGTGGTGACGCAGCACTTTATGGCGGCATCTACAACACCGAAGCGCCTTTATCACAGTTTTTTGCAGAATCGGTGATGTATTGGGAGCCTAAGATTTATGAATGGGCCCAGAATAGTGGGCTTAACCCTAATCTTGTAGCCACCGTGATGCAAATTGAATCTTGTGGGCATCCTTACGCGGAATCGGTGGCGGCTGCTCAAGGCTTATTTCAAGTTATCCCCAGCAATTTTCAGCCCGGCGATAATCAGCTAGATCCCGAACAAAATGCTGAAACAGGCCTACAAATTATGCGTGATTGTTTGCGCTGGTCAACTGACCTAAATCTGGATCAAATCGCCGAAAGCCCGCCCGATGTGGGTTTGGCCTTGGTGTGCTATAACGGTGGCCCCAGCCTCATCTATCGTGATCGCAGCGAGTGGTATCAAGAATCGCAAGATTACTATGTGTGGGGAACAGGCATCTGGGGTGATGCTTCAGTCGGTGCCAGTAGCAGCGATACCTTAAGTGTTTGGTTAAATAGGGGGGGTGGTGCCTTGTGTAACCAAGCTATCAATGCCTTACGCGCACTTGACCCCATTAATCGCCTTAACTAACCCCAATAAAAAACGCGGCCAGTTTTGCCGCGTTTTTTATATAGAAAATAGATTTCAGCAATTAGTGGCCAAGTGCTAAACCCAACCGACGCGGGTCGGCTGCACCGTACAATAAACCATCATCGCCTACTAAAATGGCTTGTACCGAGCCTGTATTGGGCTGGCGCACATCAAAGCCACGTGCTTGCAAACCACCCACAATTGAAGTACTTGCCAAAGCAGAGTCAATGAGTAAGGGGCCGTTTTGTGAGATAATCCGGGGGGCATTGACAGCTTCTTGTAATTCCATGCCATAGTCAATCACATTGACCAACACATTAAACACATAGCCAATAATCCGCGAGCCGCCGGGCGTTCCCAGTGTCATATAGGGTTGACCATCGCGCAAGACCAGCGTAGGAGCCATGCTGCTGCGCGGGCGTTTGCCGCCTTCGGTTTCAGCATCTTCACCCAATGCAGTACGGCGCACTGCACGCTCACCACTGGGGGCATTGGCGATGGGATTGCCGTCGGCATCTTGGAATTGGAACGAGAAGTCAGTCAATTCATTATTCAGCAAAAAGCCATAGCCCGGCACCGATACGGCTGAACCAAACAACAGCTCAATAGTGGTTGTTACTGAAACCATATTGCGATCGCGATCTACGATTGAGAAATGCGTGGTCGAGACGCTCTCGGTATCAATAGGATTGATTCCATATTGATAGGTGGTGGGGGCCTCTTCAAGTACAGGCGGTGTGCCAGCCGGAATGCCTACTACCGCATTAGAGCTACTGATAAGCGCACGGCGCTCGCGAGCATAACCTTCATCTAGTAAACCGGCCACATTCACATCCACAAAGTCAGAATCGGCCATATATTGGTTGCGGTCAACAAAAGCAGCACTTTGAACGTTGGCCAGTGTTGTAATATGATCCAAGCCACCCCATGGCATAGAGCCGACATCAAATCCTTCAAGGATATTTAGCATCATCATCAGGGTTACGCCACCACTGGTAGGCATATTCATACCATAAACATCATAGCCGCGATAGTTGGTGGTGACAGGGGTACGGTACACAGCCCGATAGCCTTCTAGGTCGCTAAGTTGCATTACGCCGGGGTTGACAGGGGCATTTTGAACCGCATCTACAATGGCTGCACCAATTTCGCCGCCATAAAACACACCAATGCCTTCACTGGCAATCAGCTCTAGCGTATTGGCTAATTCTTCATTAACGATAACTGTACCCTCTGGAAGGGGCGCACCGTCCGCATCTAAGTATAACGCAGCTGTTGCTGGGAACTGCGCAATGCGTTGAGCGTTAGCAGCAATGGTTTCAGAAAACAGCGAGTCAATTGTATAACCATTGCGGGCGATGGCAATAGCAGGGGCCATCGCCTCTGCCAAGCTAAAGGTGCCATATTCTTCTAGGGCGCGTGCGATGGCGGCAAGCGTACCGGGTACGCCTACTGCGTTACCACCTGTGGCGGCCTCAAAGAAGGGGAGTCCGGTGCCTTCTTCAGTCAAGAACGCATCTTCGGTAAAGTCGGCGGGTGCTTCTTCGCGCCCATCAATGGCGATCACCTCACCCGATTCGGCATCATAAATCATGATGAATAAGCCGCCACCAATACCACTAGCATACGGCTCGGTTACGTTCAAAACAAACTGCACCACTGCCATAGCATCAATAGCATTGCCGCCTTGTCGCAACGCTTCGATACCCGCTAGGGTTGCATAACGATTCGATGTGGAGACCATGCCATTAGAGGCCACGGTTGCGCCTGTTTGGCCGCTTTCTTGGGCCACAGAAATACCGGGGGCCACAAGGGCCACAACCATTGTTACTGCCAATAAAAGGGGAATTAGTTTACGCACCATTTATAGCTCCTGAACAAAATGATATTCAACTGTGAAAATAGTATATCTTGTGATAGGTGTAAGGGCGAAGCATACGCTTAAAATCATGAGTTTTTCATAAATATGTGCAAAATTTCTCTAAATTTTAGTATTAAAATAATGCGATAAAAAAAGCGACCTTTATGTTGGGTCGCTTTTTGAAGTTGTTTTGCTGTGGCTAATTGTTTGCGGTGTTGATGTCGTCGGGCAAGATAATTTGATCGACCGTAAACGGGAGCGATGGGTTGACAATAAGGCTGATAAGCGGCGCAAGCGAAACCGCATCGGCGTTGATGACATATAACACACCATCAACATAGGCAATGTCGCTTGGCTCGCGGAAGTCTTCGGCCAAAATGGTGATGCCAAAGCCCGGTTGGTACATAGCGACTTGGTTGCGGCTATATTTTGTGAAGAAGATGCGCCCGCGCTCATCTACTGTTAGACCGTCTAGCTCATCGTCGGTGTTGTCTACTAATACTTGCGGATTGCCAGCAGCCCCATCGGCTTCAATCGGAATGCTGTATAGAATCCCGTTGGCTGTATCGGCAGCGATGAGGCTATTGGTGAGCGTGTTATAGGCCAGTCCAGTTAGGCTAGCGTTACCACTTGGTGCATCCCACCATGTAATAAAGTCATCCCCTTCCAAACGGCGAATGATGCCAGTGCGTGAATCGCTGACATATAAATTGCCCGTAGCATCAAACACCAGCGCATTGGGTAGATCTTCAGTGCCTATGTTGCTTACGCGCTCAACTATTTGGGCATCGGGCGCAATGCGTTTGAGGGTGGCCGACCAACGTCGTGGGCTACAATTGCCGCCGTCGATTACATAGAGCGATCCATCGGGCCCAAATGCCAAACCCGATGCTGCCCCAATACCCTGATCGCCATCAAAATAGACTTCTAGATCACCGTCGGGTGTAATGCGCCAAATGTCACCTTCACAATAGCTAGAAACATACAAGTTGCCATCTGGCCCCACTGTGATCGAGTCAGGATAGGCCCGATTGCCGGGAAGTTCGACGAATGTTTGTACTTGTACGCCGGCCAATACGGGCTGGGGTTCGCGGCGCGTGCCTGTAATGGTGTTGCGTACCAAAACCAGTGTTAGGCCGCAAATGAGCAACAGCGCAACGATTAGAATCGCCATTACAACGGTTACGCTACGTCGGCGTGATTCGGTCGAGCGAATAGATGTTTGTTGTTGTGCCATGTTTTTTCCTTTTCCAATACACCTAGCTAGATCAACAAAAACGACAAGCTAGCAGGCTAACTTGTCGTTTGTAGTGCTGCGGAGGGAGAGGGATTCGAACCCTCGACCGAGAGACTATCCCGGTACACGCTTTCCAGGCGAGCGCATT
>CAZLPC010000323.1:0-4207 GCA_964561305.1 uncultured Anaerolineae bacterium | reverse complement strand
GGCCAGCGAAGGGCGCACCGTGTTGTTTGTTAGCCACAATATGCAAGCGGTCTCCCGCTTATGCACCCGCACCGTATTGCTGGATCATGGGCAGGTGGCTTTTGATGGCGACACCGACGAGGCGATCAACCGCTTCACGCGCCTGATGTTTGATGACAACGTTGGTTCGCGTACATGGAGCGACGAAAGTGCTCCCGGCCGCGATGGCGTAAAGCTTAAATCAATTGGCTTGCTTGATGCTGTTGCCCAGCCCGTTATAAATGCCAAAGTCAATCAAGACTTGTATCTTCAGATTGCATACCTTACCGAAAAGCCAACCCTAAGCCTGCGCCTTATTGTGGCGTTTGTGGTGCATGGCGTTCATGCCTTTGTCAGCGTTACGCCCGAAGAACTGAGGCACGACCAAGCGGGGCATTATGTGGCCCGCTTGCACATTCCGCCCCATCTTTTAGCCGAAACCAATTATTCGGTGAATTTGATGATTGTTTCGACGGGGGGCGTTAAACGCCTCAATTATGTGAAAGAGACCGATCTGCTGTCGTTTCAAGTGATTGATATGATTGAGGGTGACTCGGCGCGGGGCAGCTATGGCGAGCAGTTTGCGACGGGCGTGGTACAACCGCGCTTGCAGTGGGACACCGCCATACAAACCACATAAGTAGCCTTATATTCATGAATACTAGGGAACAACTGTGAAAGTATTTTTCACCATTTTGCACGATGGCATGTTTCGCTTTTTTGACAATGCCATCCGCCACTTGGCCCAAGATGGCCACGCGGTGACACTTTCGATTGTCAAAATCGAAAAAGAAGGCATTCGTACCGATGCGGCGCTTGCGGCCTGTATGGCCGATGTTGAGATGACGGTGTATCCTGAGATTTTGCGGCGGCGGGGGCTGTGGCGGCATCTGTTGGCGTTTTCGAGGGGCATCGTGGGCTATCATTTTGCCAGCCAACCCGCTCATCCATGGGCGGCCATCAGCAACACCAAACGGATTTATGCGTCCATCCCTTATCCGTGGCGCTTTTGGGTGCGAAAAGTCGGCTTGATAAGGCGGCTGGTGTTGACGGAGCGCTTTTTGCGCTGGATGCAGTTTATCGAGCGCAGTGCCCCGCCCAGCCAGCCCATTTTGCGCCTGCTTGAAAACGAGCAGCCAGCAGTAGTGGTGGCCGCGCCGTTTATTTATTTGGACTCGGTAGAGCTTGAATATGTAAAAGCGGCCCAAGCGCTTGGCATCCCGACGGCGGTGGGTGTCACCAGTTGGGATCATCTAACAACAAAAGACACTTTTCATCTGATGCCAGACCTAATATTGGTGTGGAACAAGTGGTTATATGAGGATGCTCTGAAGCTTCATCATGTACCAGAAGATTGCCTATTTATCGCTGGTGCGCCCGTATACGATAGTTGGTTTGATCTAAAGCCGTCGCAAGATCGTGTGACCTTTTGCAATATGTTGGGGCTTGACCCGACGCGCCCGTACCTTACCTATTTATGTTCATCAACAACCATTTCTGCCGACGAGAATGTGTTTGTCGAAGAGTTGTTGGCAGAGTTAGGTCGAGATGAAGTAACACGCGATATTCAATTGGTCATCCGTCCGCATCCACTGAATGCCAAGATTTGGCGCAATTTTGTCGCCCCGAACGCCGCCGTTTATCCGACACAGGGCACAATCCCTGAGGTGAACGAGGCACGACAACAATATTTTGATACACTCTATCATGGTATTGGCGCGTTTGGCATCAATACAACGGGCTTTTTGGATGCAGCCGTGGTGGGCAAGCCGTGTTTAACGCTGTTGACCGACCGTTATGAAGAAACACAAATTAAGCGGGGGCATTTCCATTATTTGCTAGACGGCAACTTTATTGAGGTGGCCCACAGTTTTGCTGAACTGTTGACCCTGCTTAAAGCGTTGCAGGCCGGCCAAGACCCCCGCGCAGCGCTGCGCCGACAGTTTTTGCAAGACTTTCTTCGTCCGCATGGGCTAGAATTGCCTGCCAGTGAAGTTTTTGCTGATGCGGTGGTGTTGTTGGCACAAGGACACTCGGCCGCCCACATTCGAGAGCAACGGCCATGGCTGAACAGTTAACCATTGGGACGGTATCGTTTAAGAACAAGGCTCACATTGAGCTAAACCAGCGCCTGACCGCCGCGCTTAACCCGACCGTGCCGCTGCCGTGGGTGGTGGTGGAAAACAGCCCCCCCGACACGGCTGATATTTTTGCACCCCAAGCGGGCGCTATAACAGTGGTGGCGGGTGTGCCGTTTAATCCCGACCATCCACGCCCCGCCAGCGACCATCACGCCCAAGCCTTGCACAAGGCGCTGCCAAAGGTGAACACGCGGTTTTTGCTGATTCTTGACCCCGATTTTTACATCATCAGCCCCAATTGGGTGCTGGCTGTGCCGGCCTATATGCAAGCCAAGGGCTTGGCGGTGTTGGGGGTGCCGTGGCATCCGCGCTGGTTTAGTAAGTATCGGGACTTTCCGGCCATGCACTGCATGTTTATTGATCTGGCCCAGTTCGATCTCGCTGATCTTAATTTTGCACCCGGCAGCTATCGGCGCAAAGTGAAGCAAGCGGCCACCGATTCTGCTGCTTCAGTTGCTCCCCAACGTGTCTTGTGGGCGCGGCGCTTGTTTCGGCGGGTGGTTGCATCGGGCTCGGCGCGCGAGCGTTTATATAGGCTGTTGGTGAAGCCGCTAAAATCGGTTAAGGGCGTGATTGTGGTGAATTTGCGCGGGCGCACCAAAATTAACAAAACACCCGACACGGGTTATGCGTTCGCACAGCAGTGCAAAGCCAAAGCGCTACCATTTGAGTTTATTCCGGTGGTGTTTTATCGGCACGAGTACCCGTTTCGACCGCGTTGGCTTAATCGGCTAATTGATGCGGTTGTACCCGCGAAAAACAGCATTCGGCCCCGCCAAGCCGGGTACTATGTGGGCAGTGGCTTTAGGGCGGCGGGCCTGCCCGATACCACCCAGTATGCGTGCGAGGAGTTTATGTGGCAGGGGCAGCCGTTTGGCTTTCATGTGCGCAGCGTGCCGCGCACCATTAAGCAAAACCCGCTTACGATTGAGCAACTGAACCAGATTATAGCGGGCATTATGGCGCAGTTAAACATGCCAACCGACTAGCAACTGCATCAAGTAGAAACGAGGTGAGAGCATTCTTCCACGACTAAAAGACATGGCCTATTTGGTGCATCGGGGGGCGCGGTCGTTGCGCCCACCCCAACCCGATTGGCAGGCACTCATCGCAGATGAGACGATGTTATGGCAGAAGGCTTTGGACGAAGCCGCCGGCCCCAAAGTGTTGATTGCAACCAGCATGGGACGGCATCAGGCGTTGGTAGCACTAGAGAGTATGTTGGGTGTGGCGCTGACCTTGCGCGGTGCGAGGGTCGAGTTTTTGTTGTGCGATCAGTTTTTGCCCGCTTGCCAAGAAGCCACTTTTCAGCAAACCGCCATCGAGACCTTTGTTGTGCGCGGGCCACAAGCCTCGTTGTGCGATAGCTGCTTTCGGATTGGGCAAAAATCTTTGGCTGTGCCGGGCCTAAAGCTGCATCATTATGGGGCGTGGGTGCGTCCTAAAGAAATGGAAAGCGCCCAACAACTGGCCCAAACCCTAACCCCCGCCGAGATCATCGGCTATCGGCTAGGCAACTATGCGGTGGGCGAACACGCGCTGGCGGGGACGCTGCGCTATTTTACACGCGGCAGCCTAGCACACGATCCGCACAGCGAGGCTGTGCTGCGGCGCTATTTTTTGGCCGCGCTCTATACGGCTTATGCTATCGAGCGCCTGATCACCGAACACGATTATGATGTGGTCTGTTTTCATCATGGCATTTATGTGCCACAGGGCATTGTGGGCGAGGTGACGCGCCAAATGGGGAAGCGCGTGGTCAACTGGTCGCCGTCCTATCGGGCTCAGACCTTCATTTTCTCGCACCACGACACCTATCACCATACCCTGATGAACGAGCCAACCGCCACTTGGGAGAATATAGACTGGAACGCGGCTCTAGAAGCCGAGACACTGAAGTATCTTAAAAATCGGTGGTATGGCAAGCAAGATTGGATTTGGTTTCATGACCAGCCCCAATTTGATTTGGCGGCCATCCGAAAAGAGTTGGGCTTCGACTTTTCTCGGCCCAGCGTTTGTCGGATTTTTAGGCGGTTCCGTCATTATCG
>CAZLPC010000322.1:0-4227 GCA_964561305.1 uncultured Anaerolineae bacterium | reverse complement strand
CGCCGACAGCTACGTCAACACATACTCCCACTGCTACACCTTTGCCGATTGGGTTTACACCCGTTAGTGCAAATGATGAATGGGAGCCTCTTATTGTAGAAGTTGATGGATTTGAACTGGTCTTGGTGCCAGCAGGCTGTTTTATGATGGGCTTTGATGCCGCCGAAAGTGACGAGTCCCCCGTGCACGAGCAGTGTTTTGATGAACCATTCTGGCTGGATCGATTTGAAGTCACGAATGCCCAATATGGTACTCAGGGTACGTATCCGGGTGACGATGCCCCTCGTGATATGGTGAGTTGGTTTGAAGCATCAACGTTTTGTTCAGTGCGTAATGGCCGGCTACCAAGTGAGCGCGAATGGGAATATGCAGCGCGTGGCCCCAATGGATTGATCTTCCCATGGGGTAACAATTTCATCGCAAACAATACTGTTTATGTAGACAACGCTACCACTGTGCTACCAGTTGGCTCACGGCCAGAAGGTGCTTCGTGGGTCGGTGCTGAGGACTTGTCAGGTAATCTTACAGAGTGGACGAACTCATGGTATGGTCCCTATCCTTACGATCCCGAAGATGGGCGCGAAAATCCAATCGCTAGTGGTTCATTTGAAAGACGTGTGTTGCGCGGTGGGTCTTACAAACGCCCTCAGAGTGATTTGCGTGGCGCTAATCGTGGTGACAACAACCCTAACTTCAATTCTGATGATTGGGGTTTCCGTTGCCTGTTACCATTTGATCAAATAGAACTTGAAGCTCGATAAGGCTATGAGCCATTTAGATGGCTTGTCAAAAAACATTGATGAACAGACAGTTAATGTTCTTGGTGTTTTAATTGATAAGTGCGATATGCAAGCATTAAATGACAGGCTGAAAGCCCACATTCTAGCTAGCAACAAAGCACTTGCCATCAGTGTAAATGTTCATTTTCTAACGCTAGGCTTTCAGCACAAATGGATGCGTGAGCTAGCCAATAATGCTGAGATCGTGTTTTGTGATGGTTTTGGGGTTCGGCTGGGGGCTGCAATACTTGGACAATCGCTTCCCCCACGCATTACCCTTGCCGACTATATTTGGGAACTTGCCCAATTTTGTGTCGAGAATGACTTTTCGCTCTACTTTATTGGTGCAAAACCCGGTGTGACCCAAGAGGCTGCACAGCGCATACAGATGACTTTCCCCTCGGTGCGAATTCTCGGCGTTCACCATGGATATTTTGTTAAAGATAAGGAACACAACGAAAATCTACAAGTGATTGCAGCTATCAATGCTGTTAAGCCCGATATATTGGTAATTGGTCTTGGAATGCCCTTACAAGAAGCGTGGTTGCGCGATAACTGGCATCGTCTAGATGTGAAAGTTGCTCTTACAAGTGGCGCGGTGTTTGATTATGTATCTGGCAACTTAAGACGTGCCCCGAAATGGATGACCGATAATGGCTTAGAGTGGTTGGGGCGTATGCTCATCGAACCTCGTCGTTTGTGGAAACGCTATCTCATTGGAAATACACTGTTTCTTATTCGCATTTCTATGCAGCGATTCGCTTTATTGCGCTTTGATGATACCAAACGTCAATAGCGCATGATGTTATTCAGAGCCACTTTCGTCCCGCAGCTACTAAGAGTAATTGGCTATATTCGTTCGCAAATGCCAATGGGACGGCTGGTAGGTGTGGTTTTTGCTATCCAAATTGTGGGCTTGGTATTGCTCTACCTTCAACATGTGGTTCTTGCACAATTGCTGACGGAACAAGCGTATGGCTCGTATATTTTTGCTACCAATAGTGCGCAGCTTTTGGCATTGATCAGTGGAATGGGGTTTTCCCTTTCTGCACTTAAATTTATCGCCGAATACAATAACACACATGAGTATCACTTGTTGGTGGGCTTTATCTGGTTTGCGGTGCGCCTAATCATCGGGGTTAGCATCGTGATCACCTGTGTTGCCATCGTTGGCGCGGGCTTTTTCATGCCCATAAATGTTGATCATCAAGTCGTGCTGCTGGGGCTGTGGTTAACACCTTTAATGGCGCTAGAGATATTCGGAGCCAGTGTTATACGCGGTTTCCAACAAGTGGTACGCGCACAGTTGCCTACCCAAATCGTTAAGCCAATCATCATGCTATTGGTTGTTCTTTTGCTGGTGTCAAGCACAGATTGGAAGACATCGTTTGCCGGGCTTGGTGGTTTGGCTGCTGCACTTATAGTAACAGTTTTGCTAGAGATGGGTTTTGTTGGGCATAACCTACACCAACGACAATCAACCAGCCCAATGGGTTTTGAATACCAAACTTGGCTAAAAACCACTCTACCCCAATGGGGAGAACTAAGCCTTGTTAATGTAGGTGATCGTGCGCCAATTATCTTGGTTGGTTTTTTGCTGGGTGCTGAAGAAGTGGCCTTGTTTGCAATTGTGACACGACTTGCTGATATTGTTTTTTTCGTCAACTATTCTGCCAATCAAGTTTTTGCTCCCATGATTGCGCCCTTGTATCGTAATAGTGACACCCTGCGTCTACAGTCGCTTATTTTTTTTGCGGCTCGAATTTCTTTTTTGGGTGCAGTAGGCATCGGCATTGTTGTATTGTTTTTCTCTGATTTCATTCTGGGTCTATTTGGGTCAGCTTACACCGGACCCTATGCAACGCTGCTGCTAGTTGTTTTAATGCTGGGACGAATCGGTAATTCTCTTACCGGAGTGGGTTCTTATATTTTAGCCATGACTCGTTATGAGGATGACTTGTTTGCCATTCGGCTTTTGTCCGTGGGCTCCAGCTTACTCTTTATTGTGCTGACTGTGCCGCAAATCGGATTGCTAGGAGCAGCTCTTGGCAAGGCCGTGGCGGTGTTGGTTTCTGACATTGCGATCTATTTTCGGATTCGCCAAAAGCTAAGGCTTCAGGCATTTGTTATAGGGATAGGATAACTTTCGATGACACAACCTATTCCGATTTTGGTATATCGCTATCATTTGCTACCTCCCTCAGAAACGTTTATCAGAACGCAAACCGAAGCTCTGAAGCGGTATCATCCCTACTATCTAGGCGCTCGAATACTCAAGCCGGGTCTTGAGTTGCCAGCCGAACGAGTGATTGTGAGTAATACAATTGGCAATGCTGTAGGCAAGCTGCGCGAAGTCCAGCACATGTTTGGGCCAGTGTTGCCCCATCTAAAACAACTTAAAGCTATAAAACCAGCCTTGATTCATGCCCACTTTATTACTGATGCTGTATTTGCCATGCCCTATGCCCAGCACCTTGGCATCCCATTGGTGGTGACGCTGCATGGCTACGATTTTTTATTAAGTGATAAGGCTCTGAAGGCGATCAGTTTTCGATACAGAAGTTATATTCGGCAGAAAGCCAAGTTGAAAGATTTTGTGGCCACTTTTATCGGTGGCTCGCAATTTATACTCCAGACGCTTGCTGAACAGGGATACCCCACCGCAAAACTCACTCTACAACCTTACGCGGTTGATCTCGACTATTTTACGCCTGATGAAACGGTTCAACGCGAACCTATAGTTCTTTTTGTAGGCCGCTTGATTGAGAAAAAAGGGGCGCGCTATCTCATTGAGGCGATGGCACAAATAGAGCGGCAACATCCGACGGTGCAGACTGTTTTCATTGGCGACGGAATCGAACGTTCAGCACTAGAGCATCTGGCACGTCAACACCTAAAGCGGGCAACTTTCTTGGGTACACAACCGCCTGAAATTGTACGCCAGTGGATGAATCGGGCCCGTGTCTTTTGTGTGCCAAGTATTCGGGCACAAAATAATGATACTGAGACATTTGGGGTTGTGTTTGCCGAAGCCCAAGCGATGAAGTTACCACCTGTTAGTTTTGCTGTGGGAGGCATTCCTGAAGTTATCCAACACGGAGTAACTGGTTTTTTAGCACATGAGAAAGATGTCGGACAATTGAGCTCTTACTTAGATATACTGTTATCTGATTCTACTTTATGGCAACAGTTCAGCGAAGCTGCACGTCAAAACGTAGTGCGTTTATTCGATCTTAATTTAATCGTTCAGCAGCTTGAAGAACTCTACGATAGAGTACTTCTAAATAAATCCTAATTAAGAATCATGTACAAATCTTTGACACGAAAAGCCAATAAACAGTACCCAGATTGTGTTATAATTATTCATAAAATTACTGTCTATTAAACATATTCCCGCGAGAAATACAAAATAAGTCATGCTTGATATACAAGTTAAGCGATCATATTT